>NZ_JACSJW010000003.1:0-300000 GCF_018617295.1 Exiguobacterium sp. S3 | reverse complement strand
CAGACGGGCTAGAGAAATGTTTGTCTACATTGCAACAAGATAACCGTGCACTTGTCGTCGTGTTAAGTGCGGCAGGAGACCGTGATCCTACGAAACGTCAAGATATGGGACGTATCGCAAGTCGCTATTCGAATGAGGTGATTGTCACCGTACATGATGTCCGCATGGAAGACCCAAAACAAATCATTCGTGATTTAGTAAAAGGTATCCAACCGGATGTGAAGTATGTGACGTTTGAAGCAAGGGAAGAGGCCCTTCGACATGCGGCCACGCAAGCGTTAGAAGGAAAGCGTGTCGTGGTCGTCGGAAAAGGACATGACCACATTGAACGAATCGGTCGACAGTCGATTCCATTTAATGAATCAAACATTTTATTGGAAGAATTGAAAAAACGAAAAGGCCAAGAGCCCGCCGTTTAACAAAACGATGACGTTTGTCATCGTTTTTTAATGTGTGAAGAATGTGAAGGAAGGTAATACCTAGTAATGTAGTAGAATTGAAGGAGGAGAATAGACATGTCAGTTTTGTACAAAGAATTTACAAATGATGAAGAAGTCGTTACCGCCGTTCAATCGATGAAAACAAATGGGATTGATGAATCCAACATCTACGTCATCACACATGACGATGATCGGAGTAAACGTGTCGCGGATAATGCCGATGCGAACACCGTCTCGGCAAGTGACGTCGGTTTTGGGACAGCCGCCAAAAATGTGTTCCGCAAAAAAGGAGACGAACTGCGAGCCGATTTTCAAGAGCTCGGCTTCACAAAAGAAGAATCAGAGCGTCTCGAAGAGAAGTTAGATCAAGGCAAAGTACTCGTCGTCGTGAAAGACGCACCTGCCGGATTCACTATCTGATTCCACACCATGGAGAATAGAGAGGAAAGAGGCTGAATCGTGAATGATTCAGCCTCTTTTGATGGGCTTAGCGAAGACGGACGACGGTGCGACCACTCAATTCACCACGCATCATCGCTTCGGCGTGGCGAGGGACGTCGTGTAACGGAATCTCATGGATCATCTCATTGAGAACTTTCGGATCGATGAGTTCTTCGAGACGTTCCCATGCGTTCGTACGACGAACCATGGGTTGCATGACCGAATCGATGCCGATGAGCTTCACGCCGCGTAAAATAAACGGATAGACGCTCGTTGGCAACTCTGCGCCTCCGACGAGACCGCATGCGGCGACAGCACCTTCATATCGTATCTGGCTCAAGATGTTGGCGAGTGTATTTCCACCGACCGAATCGATAGCGGCATCGAAACGTTGCTTGGCGAGGGGACGGGCAGGGCCTTCTAATTCGCTTCGATCGATGATCGTCTCGACACCGAGTGAGCGTAAGTATGGTGAATCTGTTTTGCCGGTGGAGGCGACGACATGGTAGCCGAGACGACGAAGCAACGTAATCGCGAAGCTTCCGACACCACCTGTCGCGCCTGTGACAAGTACTTCTTCACCCGGACGCACACCTGCGTGTTCGAGTGCATCAATGGAAAGCATGGCGGTAAGTCCTGGTGTTCCGATGGCGATTGCATCTCGCATGCTCATTCCTTTCGGTAACTTCACGAGCCATTTCCCCGGTACTTGCGCATACTGGCTAAATCCACCGAAGTGCCGTTCCCCAATCCCGAAACCAGTGGCGATTACCTCGTCGCCAACTTTGATGTCGAGGTGGTCTGATTCGACGACAGTTCCAACGAATTCGCATCCCGGAATGAACGGATAGCGATTGACGATTTTACCAGAAGTCGTTAATCCGAGCGCGTCTTTATAGTTCAACGCAGAGTAGTGAACTTCCACTAACACATTTCCGTCCTCTTCTTTCGGAAGGACATCGGCTTGTACTTCTTTTACTTCGGCATGAAGGCGTTCCTCGTGCTGGTCGAGCACGAGTGCTTGGAATGATTCATTCATCTGCTTAACCTCTTTTCCTATGGATGTCTTCACTCTAACAGTCTTTCCCTCACAAAATGAAATATATGCACGAATCTTTAGGGGGAAACGGGTAGAGAGTGGTACAATAGAGGGGATTCAAATTGCGTAAGGAGGAATGTAGTATGCGGCACGATGACTATGAGTTTGACGATGTAGAAGTAGAAGAAGGCGAATTGTTCAACGTATACGATATTCTCCCACCGGACGGGACGATCCTGGAGATGGCGACAGCTGAGGAAATGGTTCGAGCGGCCGAATTAGAAGCGAAGCATCATGCGCTTCAACGGCTCCAAGATTCAAACTTCCAGTTAACAGGCGTGTCGTTCAAAGAACTTCTGACAGAATTTGAACAGTATGAGCAAGAGTCAATGGAGTTCTGGACAGGTGTTTATAACCGATTACGCATTCCTTGGGCGTGGACGATTCGAATCGATGTGGCCAATGGTCCGATTCATGTCGTGAACGATCGCGATATCTTTATTGATGAAGACGACTTCGAAGAATATGATGTTGATGATTTATTAGAGGAATACGAAGAAGATTGAATCAAAAACGTCTTTCCCTCATTCAGATGGGAAAGACGTTTTTTTGTCGTGGAGCAGGTCGTGACGGATTCGGCTGAGTTCAGTCGCCCCAAATAATAATCCGACACTACATAAAATTGAAACACCACTCACCATCGCCCCGACGACAGCGGTATCACCAATCATTGTGAACGACATTGTGACGCTAAACAGTCCAAATAGCAGTAATCCTCCAGCAATGGTTTTCATAAAATTCACCCTTTCACGTATCTATGCATGTAGTGTAGACGGTTTGACGAGAGAAGGGTGTTTCTTTTTTTGACCTGGTAAATTATTTAATCAAGTCGTAAATCGAATAGGTCTTGCCATTTTCTAGAGGACGGTCAATCAACTGTTCAGCAAATATACGAGCGACCGTTTCAGAAGAACGGAGTCGTCCTTCTGTTTCGTATGCACGGAATTGTTCAAGGTCAGCGAACGCCTCTTTCGAGGAAGAACGAATCTCCGCCTGCATCGACGTATCCATCACACCTGGATTGAATAGAGCTGCACGATGTGAGGTTCCTTCTAGCTCTAGTGCAAGCGTCTCCGTGAAATGATTGAGTCCTGCTTTCGTGCCACAATATGCGCTCCAACCTGAGATCGGACGTTTGGCCGCGCCAGAGGTCACATGAATCAAATCGGTCGGCTTGTTGAAAGCGAGGACCGCATTCGCCAATAGCATCGGCGCAAGCAGGTTGGCGTGGACATGAGCGGTCACTTTCTCACCATCTAATTGTCCGACACGATGAATCGGTTCAATCCACGCTGCATTTTGAACGAGCAAAACCGAATCAGCCCGCTCTAGAAACGGTGTGATCTCCCGAATGACTGCATCAATCCCCGAGACGTTTGATAGGTCGACTGATTGTTGCTGATACGTAACGTCTTCCGCCTGTGAGCGAGAGAGCCCGACCACCTCGTAATCTCTAGCTTGTAGTTCCTGAGCGATGGAACGGCCGAGACCACGCGATGCGCCTGTGATGAGAGCAAGTTTCATATACATTCCTCCTATTCGTGAATCGTTTTCCGAAAACCGTAGAACGGACGAAACCGTAATTTCTCGTAATATGTGTGGGAATTTTGACTTGCGAGCATCTCAAGCCGTGTGTCTGGATAAAGTGTATGGACGTGTTGGAGTAACTGTTCGCCAAGACCACGTCTACGATATGTAGAAGCGACCAACAGTTCACAAACATACAAACTGACTGTCGTATCAGTCAATCCGCGCAAATAAGCGACAATCTTTCCATTTTCAGACTCCATCACATAGGTGACGTTTGATTGACGCCATGCCTCACGGGTCAACGCGTCACGTTCTACCAATTGGCTCCAACCTTCATCGCGATTAAGTTGTTGAATCGAGTCAAAGTCTGATTCCATATAAGTAGGAATGTTCATTCAATCCGTTCTCCAATCTGCATTTCAATCTGTTTCATGACGTCGAACGCCCCATCTGATTGATTTGAACAAATGACCGAGATGGTATCGATTTCTGGATAGTAACCAGAATGGAAACTGACACCAGGGTCATAGCCCATCACGTGATATTTATAGACATCTCCCGATGCGTGATGTTGAATCCAAAGTCCGTATCCATAACTCCCGCCGCGGTCATTAACCGTCACGTGTGGTGTCAAAAGAAGCGACGTAGAAGCGGTATCAAGAAGCTGATGTGAAAACAGCGATTTCCAAAATTTAGTCATGTCTTGAGCGGTCACATACGCGCCACCATCTGCTCCTCCTTTGATTGGAATCGCATATTGGTTTGTACGCCATGTGCCGTCCGAGTGGTCAATATAACCGAGTGCTGTTCTAGAAGGCAAGGCATCGAGTGAAAAGTATCCAGAATCAATCATACCAGCAGGATGAAAAATCGATTGTTCGACATAGTCGGTGAAAGATTGCCCGGTCACATCTTCTACAATCAACCCTAACAGAATATATCCTGCATTATTGTAGGAGAATCGAGAACCCGGTTCGTCTTTCATAGATTTTTGTTGAAACAACGGTAAAAAATCACGTAACTGTTGAAGCCGATACATCGGGATATCACGCCATAGCGCTTCAAAGTCATCAGAGACGGATTCATCAAAATAGTCAGGGATTCCTGATGTGTGCGTCAACAACTGATGTACGGTGACGTTTGGTGACAGATGAGTTAAGGCAAATGTTTGAAATGAGTCAAGCGAGGTGGAAAAGGATAGTTTCCCTTGCTCGACTAACTGGCAAATCGCGATTGCTGTAAACAGCTTGCAACCGGATGCGATTCCGAACCGTGTCGTCACGTCATGTTGAATCTGTTCTGAGCGATTCGCATAGCCGTATGACTGGTGGATCGATCCGTTTCGGTTCGTGACCAAATAGCCACCCGAACATGTCTCGTCGATCGGTGGATGTGTGAAATGTGTCATGAGAAACCTCCATGTATTGAGTGATTCAATAAGTCGACTATATCATGTCCGTCACAATCTCTCTGAAATTTACTCAATTTTCAAAAAAACATTTACCAAATAACAGGAATTGAGACAGGTGTCTGACCTCGAACGTGGTACGATATGGGCGAACAGAGAGGAAGTGGATTCAATGACGTTATTCTTCTTGGGGATACTCGTTGGATTTTTGATTGCCTTGTGGCTATACAAACGTCCACAGCCACATGCACCGTCTCTTTCGTTTATGCATTTCGGGAATCAAACGAAAGATGTCATTTACATTTTTGAAACGAAACCGACTTGGCGTTTCCGATACATCAGTCCTTCTTTAGATTTATATCTTGGAGAAGGAACGGTGATGCGAAGTTATTCAGATGCACAAGAGTGCTTTCGGAGAATCCACCCGGATGATCGGCGTCTCTTGCTCGATAAAGTGGCGGGACGCGTCAACTATGAAGAAGCGATTCTTCAGCGATGGCGCACGAATGACGGCGCTTATGTATGGTTCGAGGAATACACCACGCCGATCTATGAGAATGGTGAAATCGTAGCGGTTCAAGGTGTGATTCGGAACATCGAAGCAGCCATGACCGAGCGTGAACGTCTCATGTACGAAAGTCGCCACGATAGTTTGACCGGTGTCTTCAATCGTCGGGCGTTTGAAGAGACGATTGCTCAAGCTGAAAATGTGTGTAACGTCGGCATCATCGTGCTGGATGTGAACGATTTGAAAGTCGTGAACGACGAGGAAGGACATTCTGCTGGTGACCATTTGTTGAAACGAGTCGGGACAATCCTACAAGATATCGAATCCTCCGTATATCGGTTAGGGGGAGATGAATTCGTCTTGTTTCTAGAGATGATGCCTGAGGACGCATGTGAACGAATGGTTCGTCAAATCGAAGCGGCTTGTGAACAAGAATCGATTTCCGTTGCCATCGGGTTGGCGTGGGCGTCTCGTCCGGAAACGATTGAGGCGCTTTGGCAACGTGCGGACGATGCCATGTATGAACGGAAGCGACAACAAAAAATAGACCTCCTTGACGTGTAGGTTCAAGGAGGTCTATTGGTTTAGCTACTTTGTTCTTCTACATCGGACGGCTCTTCACCCAAATTGTTTAGATAGCGTTCATAACGAGAAATGCCGTAGCGGTATGATGCCCAGATGAGTACGGACGTGACGACGACAAGTCCTGCTGTCAGTGGAACAAACCATCCGGAAACGATGCCGTTCGCATAAGCGAGTCCAATCGGCGAGAAGACAAGGTAAACGAAAATCATCGAAGCGACGAGCAAAATGGATGTCGAAAGGGCATGACGCCATGGTTTGACTCTCCCTAGTTCGATTCGGATCTGATTTGCTTGAAGCATTGGTCGCACACGCGCAAATACGAGCATGATCCCCGTCTCGATGACGAAGAGGATTCCGTAAATATGGATAAAGTTGATGCCGATTTCGACGCCGAACCATTGTTTCGTCCCCCACACGAGGAAATAGTAGGCGATGACGTGGAAAAAGACGACGGTCTTCGCGGCGATTGGTGGCACACGTTTGACAAGCATCCCGATTAAGACGATGACAAGAATCGGGATGTTGAAGAAGCCGGTGAAGCGACGAATTAAGTCCCACAAGCCATCTGGCGCATACATAAGATTCGGGGCGACAAAGAACGAGACGAGTGCGACGAACGTCCCGAACCATTTGCTAACACGAATCAAGTCTTGGTCAGAGGCATCCGGTTTGAACTTCGGTTTGTAAATGTCGAGAACGAAGAGCGTCGCGATACTATTCAAAAGCGAGTTGAACGAGCTGAATACGGCACCGAGTAAGACAGCGAGGAAGAAGCCCATGAGCCACATCGGTAACAGTTCGGCAATCAAACTCGGATAAGCGAGGTCGGCCTTCTCGACGTTTGACCCATACAAATGGAACGCGATGACGCCAGGTAACAACATAAAGATTGGAACGAGTAACTTCAAATAGCCAGTAAAGAGAACGCCTTTTTGACCTTCTGCTAAGTTTTTTGCACCGAGGGCCCGTTGAATTACGTATTGATTCAGTGCCCAGTAGAATAAGTTCGCAAAAATCATTCCGGTAAAAATGGATAGGAACGGGACCGAGTCGTTGGCTGAGCCGATGGCGTTCAACTTTTCGGGATTCGTCGTCGCAATCGTCTTCATCCCGTCCAACAGATTCCCGTCCCCTAGTGCGAGGAAACCGAGCGTCGGAACGAGGAATCCAATGATGATGAGTCCGATTCCGTTCAACGTGTCCGATACGGCGACGGCACGAAGGCCTCCGAAGATGGCATAAATCGCCCCGATGATGCCAATGAACCAAACGACGAGCCAAAGGGACTGCTCAAAGCTGATGCCGAGAAGGGTCGGCACGTCGAACAGTTGCAGGACGGCCAATCCACCTGAGTACAGCATCGATGGAATCGTGACACACATATAGCCGAGTAAAAATAACAAGACGGTCAATCGACGAACGTCCTCGTCATAGCGCTGACTTAAAAATTCAGGAATGGTCGAAATTCCGATACCAAGAAAACGTGGCAATAAAAAGAGCGCCATGATGATAGCGGCGATACCGGCCGTCACTTCCCAAGCCATGGCCGACATGTTGCCGGCGAACGATTGGCCATTTAAGCCAATCAATTGTTCCGCTGACAAGTTGGTCAACAGGAGCGATCCCGCGATGAAGACGCCTGTTAAACCGCGACCGGCCAAGAAGTAATCGTCGGCGCTTTCGACTTTTCCTTTCGTCATGCGATACGAGACGTAAGCGACGAGCGCCATGAACAGGGCGCCGGTCACGAGTATGTAGAGTACTTGTTGAAATGTCATGAAATCCCCTCATTCCTTACTTATGTTTTATATGTATTTGTAGGAAATACCCTAAATCATAAGAAGGTAGTCCTATTGTTTTGATCGAATAATGCAGAAACCATGAACGTGGGGACGATTGCGTACTTGTCGTAAGGGAGTAGAAAATCGATGAGGATGGATGGAGCGATGGGAGGGACCTCGTGAAGAAGTGGATGATTGGAATGATATCTGTTGCAGTGATAGCAGGTTATATCTTGTTTAGCGAAATGCTGAAAGAAGAAAACACGAGTGATTTGGCTGTGACCGAAAGCTTCCGACACATAGACGATTTAGCTACACGCTCGCCGATTGTCATCGTCGGCAAAGTGAGCAGTGCTCCCAAACCGTTTACACATCAATCGGTCACATTCTTTGAATCACACATTCAAGTGGAGCGTGTCTATCGAGACGTGAATGGTCAACTGAAGTCAGCCGATACGATCACCCTTGTACAAAATGATATGGAAGAAGACCCGCTCGTCAAACGAGGCGAAAACGTCCTCTTGTATTTACAAAAATACGAAGGACCCGTGATGGAGGACGCGTATCGGATTGTTGGTCTACAACAAGGACATTTCAAAGTGAATCGGACGGGGACTCTAACTTCGGTAGGAGAATCCAATCTTTATCAAAAAAGCGGGCTCAGTGGGGACTTGAGTAAACTAGAGACATTATTGAAAGACCATCCTTATGTGGCAGAAAAAAACGATGTAATGACGGATGAGGAAATCGAGGCTTTCAATGAAAATGAAGTGCGTTTGTTTGAGGAGTCTCAACAACATGACGAGTAAAAGCGGCGCTGACAACATCAGCACCGCTTTTTATAATCGGATTTCTTTCGAATGTCATAAAAACTGGAGCATGGACGTCGCGACCGTGAAGTAGATGATGAGACCGAGGTTGTCCATCAGCGTCGTGATAAACGGTCCAGAGGCAACAGCGGGGTCTAACTTCAGGCGATTGATGAGAAGCGGGACAATCGTTCCAATCATCGTAGCGACACTGAGTGCAGCAAAGATAGAAACTCCGACAATGAAGCCAATCAGCATATTGTCGTATAGCAGCGTGATGACGCCAAAAATGACAATCATACACGCAATCCCTAAGATGATGCCGGTTCCGAGTTCGCGTCGAATCATCTTCATAACGTTCTTTCGATTGATGGTCCCGAGTGCAATTGAGCGCACAGCGACGACGAGTGATTGCGTGGCTGCGTTCCCGGCAGAGCCCATGACAAGTGGCATGAAGACGGCGAGTAGCACAATCGTCTCAAGGGTGTCTTCGAAACCGCCAATCGTCGAAGCTGTAATCATGCCGAGAAACATGAGGCTGACAATCCAAGGGGCACGTTTTTTCGCCGCCTCGAACGGACTCATGTTGATATCAGACGAACCCTTCGTCGCGGAGAGTTCTTCAAAGTCTTCTGTCGTTTCGCGCTCGATGACGTCTAATACATCATCGACCGTGATGATGCCAAGTAGCTTTTGCTGATCATCGATAACGGGAAGGGCCAACAAATCGTACTTCTGGACAATCCTGGCCAAATCTTCCTGGTCGGTCATGACGTTTGCCGAGATGACGCGGAACCCCATGATGTCTTCAATTTTCGCCTCGAGCGGGGCGACAATTAAATCACGTAACGAGACGACACCAACCAGTTGGTGCGCTTGGTCGACCACATATAGGTAATAAATCGTTTCGGCATCTGGTCCGAGTTCACGCAACTCTTCAAGGGTCAGTCCGACCGTCTTATCAGCTTGAAGGACGACGAACTCGGTCGTCATGAGCGATCCGGCCGTCTCTTCCGGGTATTGCATCAAGTCTTTGACTTCTTGTTCCTCGATATCGTCCATCTGTTCAAATAGCGTGTCCATGAACGCATCGGGTAACTCCCGCATCAAGTCGGCTGCGTTGTCTGAATACATCTTATTTAAAATTCGGACAGCGTAAGGCTGAGGCGTTTCTTGGATGAACGTACATTGTTCTTCTAAGGTCAATTTTTCAAATAGATCGGTGAATACCTCAGGGGAAATCGTTCGATACACGAACATACGCTCATATTGATTAAGTTCGATAAAATGGTCTGCCTGTTCACCGGGGTGAAGAGAGAGAAACAGGTCTCGAAAATCGACTGGGTCTCCTTTTTGAATCGATGTGCGGAGCGCTGCTTCATGTTCGTTGTATTTGGTTTCTTCTATTTTCATATCTTCACATCCTGATCTCTCGCGTTTTTAGCTTATTTTCCAGGTAATAAAAAAGTTTTTTCTTATTTTTCAGGAGCATTTTATTCATTGTTCATACATCTGATTTCCCCTTTTCATGTCGCCGATTTTCCATGTGTTGTTTGTTCATTCACAAAGGTGAACGTTTATACATATCAATGCGGAATCGACAACAGATGAACTGTCGGATTAGACATTCGCAAATTTGGTAAAGTGATAAGGTAAGGGTAGTCACACACCCGAATCACAAGGAGGAAGCGAGATGATCTCAATGACGAATCAACCGATTTCACAAGATACGACGCTGAAACATCCGATTCATGTGTATTCAGAAATTGGAGAATTAAAAACGGTATTACTGAAGCGACCGGGAAGGGAATTAGAAAACCTCACCCCGGAATATTTAGAGCGCCTCTTGTTCGATGATATTCCCCATTTGCCGGTCATTCAAAAAGAGCACGATTATTTTGCGAGTGCGCTTCAAAATCGTGGTGTGGAAGTCCTTTACCTCGAAAAACTAATGGCCGAAACGTTATCACTCCCTGGTGTGCGCGAAAAGTTTGTCGCGGATATCTTATCGGAGTCTAAATCAAATATCAACGGCTCTTATGAAACGTTAAAAGAGTATTTACTGGATTTTGATAATGAAATGTTGATTGAGACGGTGATGGCCGGTATCCGGAAATCGGAGATTAAGCCAGAAAAACGCCGACATCTGCATGAAATGATTGAAGATACGTACCCCTTCTTTTTGGATCCTATGCCAAACCTCTATTTCACACGAGATCCGGCCGCTGCAATCGGTCATGGTCTCTCCATCAACCGAATGAAAGAACCGGCACGTCGCCGTGAATCACTCTTCACGCAATATATTATGCGCTATCACCCACGCTTTGCGAAACATGATGTTCCCATCTGGTCGGACCGTGATTATCGGTTTGCGATGGAAGGGGGAGACGAACTCGTCTTGTCGAAAGAAGTCGTCGCCATCGGCATCTCGGAACGGACGACCGCGCAAGGCATCGAGCGTGTCGCCCTCAACCTACTCAAGCATGGAGACAGCTTCAAAAAAGTCATCGCCATCGAAATTCCAAAATCACGCGCCTTCATGCATCTTGATACCGTCTTCACGATGGTCGATCATGATAAATTCACCATCCATCCGTTCATTCAAGGACCGGAAGGGAAGATGAACATTTTCGAGCTCACGTTAAACGCGGAAGGTGAACTTCAGATTGCCCAGCACTCGGATTTGTTGAAGGTGTTAAAAGACGTCCTCGACTTACAAGAGGCGACGTTGATTCCTTGTGGTGGTGGCGATCCAATTGCGGCAGCCCGAGAACAATGGAATGATGGATCGAACACGCTCGCCATTGCGCCGGGTGTCGTGGTCACGTATGACCGAAACTACGTCTCGAATGAGTTACTTCGTAAAGAAGGCGTCGAAGTGATCGAAATCATGTCGAGTGAACTATCACGCGGACGTGGGGGTCCACGTTGCATGAGCTGTCCGATTATCCGCCAAGACATCTAAATGTGATAAGGAGGAAGCAGTATGTCTACAACGTTCAATTTTGATTTGAAAGGTCGTCATTTTTTATCGCTAAACGAGTTTTCGGGTGAAGAAATCAACTATTTGATCGATTTGTCTGCTGCATTCAAACGTCAGAAAAAACAAGGTGTTCCACATCGGATTTGTGAAGGTAAAAACATTGCCTTACTCTTTGAAAAACCATCGACACGGACGCGTTGCGCGTTCACGGTCGCTGCCATCGATTTAGGGATGCACCCTGAATATTTAGGCAAGAATGATATTCAATTCGGGAAGAAGGAATCGGTACGTGATACCGCGATCGTCCTCGGGCGCATGTTTGACGGCATTCAGTTCCGTGGCTTCGCTCATGAGACGGTCGAAGGTCTTGCAAAAGACGCCGGCGTACCGGTGTGGAACGGTTTGACCGACTTGTATCATCCAACCCAAATCTTGGCCGACTTTTTGACGGTAAAAGAGCAAAAAGGAGAACTTGCCGGAATTAAATTTGTGTACGTAGGTGACGGACGGAACAACATGGGAAACACGTTGTTGATCGGTGGTGCAAAAGTTGGGATGGATATGCGAATCTGTGCGCCGAAATCGCTCTGGCCATCTGACGAGATCGTGAACTATGCGAAGTCGGTCGCCATTGAAACAGGTGCTGTGATCACCTTGACGGAGAGCATTGAGAAAGCGATGGATCAAGCGGACGTCGTCTACACGGATGTCTGGGTATCGATGGGCGAGGAAGCGGCGTTCGCAGAACGAATCGAACTGTTGCGACCGTATCAAGTGAACATGGACATGCTTCAAAAGAGTGGCAATCCAGACATCATGTTCTTACATTGCCTCCCTGCCTTCCACGACTTAGAAACGGAAGTCGGTCGAGCGATTCACGAACAGTACGGTTTGACGGAAATGGAAGTGACCGATGAAGTGTTCCGCAGTCGTCATTCGTTCGTATTTGATGAGGCAGAAAACCGGATGCATACCATCAAGGCGGTGATGGCGGCGACGCTCACGGAGACACGCGAATGGCTTGATCGTTGACGAGGAGGGGATCCCCCCTCCTGCTTTAAAATAAGCGAAAGGGATGAGTAGAATGTCTACGAAGTTGGAGCATGACTCAGGTGGTTCGGCTGGAGTACATCCTGACAAGCAAGATAAGCGGTTAGGTCTCGGAGCGTTGACGGCACTTGTCGTCGGATCGATGATTGGTGGTGGCGCCTTTAACTTGGCTGCCGATTTGGCGCAAGGTGCGAATGCGGGGGCCATTCTCATCGGGTGGGTGATTACAGGGATCGGGATTATTGCGCTCGGTCTTAGCTTTCAAAATCTGACGATGCGCCGTCCTGATCTCGATGGTGGTGTATATAGCTATGCACGGGCAGGCTTTGGGTCGTTCGTCGGATTTAACTCGGCCTGGGGATATTGGTTGTCTGCCTGGCTCGGGAATGTAGCGTATGCCACACTGCTATTCAGTTCGGTCGGTTATTTCTTCCCGATTTTTGAAGGGGGACAGAATATCGCGTCGATCATTGGCGCATCAATTATGCTGTGGCTCGTGCATACCCTCATCTTACGTGGGGTACATGAGGCGTCGATGATCAACATCGTCACGACGATTGCCAAACTCGTCCCAATTTTTGCATTCATTACGATTACCTTGTTCTTCTTTAATCTCGAAAACTTCACCTTCGATTTTTGGGGACAAGGCGGTTTCTCGTGGGGAAGTGTGCGTGACCAAGTCGTTTCGACGATGCTCGTGACACTTTGGGTCTTTATCGGTGTGGAAGGAGCCGTCGTTCTTTCTGGTCGTGCTCGGAAACGTTCGGACGTCGGGAAAGCAACCGTAATCGGGTTGCTCGGTACACTCGTCATTTATTTGCTCATTTCCATCATGTCGCTCGGTCTCATGACACCGGAAAACGTGGCGAACGCCTCGCAACCCGCGATGGCATATTTGCTCGAGTCGGCCGTCGGTCCGTGGGGTGCGATGCTCATCAACGGAGGGCTCGTCATCTCTGTCCTTGGCGCATGGCTCGGTTGGACGCTTTTAGCAGCTGAGATTCCATTCGTTGCCGCCAAAGATGGGGTCTTCCCGAAATGGTTCACGAAAGAGAATCAAAATCAGGCTCCCGTCAACGCCCTTTGGCTGACGAACGGATTGATTCAGCTCTTCCTCTTCACATTCTTGATTTCAGATGCCGCATATAACTTTGCCTTTTCTCTCGCCTCGAGTGCGATTTTGATTCCATACGTGTTCTCGGCCTTTTATCAAGTGAAAGTGGCGAAGAACGGAATCGGATATAGTACCGGTGAACGAAAAACACGCGATTTGACGATTGGATTGGTCGCCTCCGTTTATGGACTATGGCTCATTTACGCCGCTGGAATCGATTATTTACTTCTCACTACACTTTTATATGCACCCGGAACCCTTCTCTACATGAAGGCGCAACGTGAAAATGGCATCAAGTCACTCACTAAAACGGAATGGATGGTCGCCGGTGTGTTGACCGCACTCGCCATCTTCGCAGTCGTACGCATACTATCGGGTAATATTTCAGTCATCTGATCGGGGGGTATGGATATGGAGAAAAAACGAGTGGTCATCGCTTTAGGCGGGAATGCGATTCAACAAGGGAAAGATGCGACAGCCGAAGCACAAATACAGGCGGTTGAGGCGACGGCGGAATCTCTCGCTGCACTCATCGCGGAAGGAGTCGAGGTCATCATCACGCATGGGAACGGTCCGCAAGTGGGAAACCTGATGTTGCAACAAGCCGCATCAGACAGTTCGGCCACACCGGCGATGCCGCTTGATGTCTGTGGTGCGATGACGCAAGGGATGATTGGATACTGGTTCGAGAATGCACTGACCAAAGCGCTTCGTGCACGTGGTCTTGAACAGCATGTGGTCTCTCTCGTGACACGAAGTATTGTCGACCCGAACGATAGTGCGTTTCATCATCCGACCAAGCCGATCGGCCCGTTTTATACGGAAGAAGAGGCACTCCATCTCGAACGGACGACAGGTTACGTCTTCAAAGAAGATGCAGGACGTGGGTATCGTCGTGTGGTGCCGAGTCCAATCCCTATGAAAATCGCCGAACACGCCGTCATTCGAACACTCGTTGAAGCGGGGCACATCGTCGTCGCTTCTGGTGGCGGTGGCATTCCCGTCATGGAGACAATGGACGGATACGTCGGCATCGAGGCGGTCATCGATAAAGATTTCGCGGCTGCGAAACTGGCTGACCTCGTCAACGCAGACGTGTTGCTCATTTTGACGGCTGTCGAACATGTGTATGTCAATTTTGGGAAGCCGAACGAGATGGCACTTCAAGAAACGTCGAAAGAACAGATGGAGACGTATATCGCTGAAGGCCAGTTCGCGCCAGGCAGTATGTTGCCGAAAGTAAGAGCGGCGCTTCAGTTTGCCGAATCCGGTACGAACCGTGTCGCCATCATCACGTCGCTCGATCAGGCTGTAGCCGCCATTGACGGAGAAGTGGGCACACGTGTCCGTCTGGCCCCATCACTCCAACAATAAGAATGTGTCGCAGACGTGAAGCGTTTGCGACTTTTTTTGTTTTCTGCCCGTGTTCAAGGGGAAGGAAGGTTGTATGCCAAAAATGAGATTGCTATCATATTCAGTGTAAACGTTTGCACTAATTTCAGGAAGGAAGTGACGGAGAGCGGAAACGCTCGAATGTATGCGCCTATTCGAAGAAAATCATGTGTACCAGTCGTGGATGAGACCAAAAGCAAGAGAAGGGGCAATCGTACAAGGAAGCTGTTATCGCTTCACCGTATTGACGAGTCAGTTGATTCGAATGGAATATGCGGAGGACGGTGTCTTTGAAGACCGCGCCACCCAAGTGGCATGGAATCGGGAATTTGACGTTCCACAATTCCGAGTGATTGAAGATGAGACAGAACTCCAAATCATCACCGAACATGTCCATTTGTATTATACGAAAGGTCCGTTCGCGCCGAACACGCTCTACGTGGACGTGAAAGGGAACTTTAGCACGTATTATAGCCGCTACATGTTCAACGGTCCGGAGCGGACGCTGAAAGGGACGGCGCGGACGCTCGATCATGTGGACGGGGCGACGGAGTTAGAAGAAGGGATCCTCTCCAAACAAGGATATGCCATCATTGATGATTCATCCTCGTTTTTGATGACAGATGATCGCTTCGTCGAGCCAAGACGAAAAGGGATCCATGACATTTACTACTTCGGATATGGCCATGACTATAAACAGGCACTTCGAGACTTTTACACGTTGACGGGTCCGACACCGATGCTCCCTCGTAAAGCGCTCGGGAACTGGTGGAGCCGCTACTGGCGATACGACGAAAAGGAGTATAAGGCGTTAATGCGCCGTTTCAAGTCAGAAGATGTTCCGTTCTCGGTCAGTGTCATCGATATGGACTGGCACGTGACGGACATCCCCGAAGAGTACGGGAGTGGTTGGACGGGCTATTCGTGGAACAAAAACTTGTTTCCTGAACCGAAGCGTTTCCTTAACTGGTTAAAGGATGAGGGAATGATGGTGACGTTGAACCTGCATCCCGCGGACGGTGTCCGTGCGTTTGAAGATCAGTACGTGGCGATGGCCGAGGCCATGGGCGTCGAACCGGAATCGGGGGACCGAATCCCGTTCGATTTTTCGGACAAACGATTCATTCAAGCATATTTTGAGCAGATGCATCATCCACATGAGGCGGATGGCGTTGATTTTTGGTGGATCGATTGGCAACAAGGGTCGACCTCGAAGATGGAAGGACTCGATCCGCTATGGATGCTGAATCATTATCATGCCATTGATATCGCCCGTGACGGCAAACGCCCGCTCATTTTCTCTCGTTACGCAGGACCAGGGAGCCACCGTTACCCGGTCGGATTCTCAGGAGACACGATCATCTCGTGGGCCTCGCTCGCCTTCCAGCCGTATTTTACAGCGACAGCGACAAATATCGGTTACGGTTGGTGGAGTCACGACATCGGAGGGCATCATCGTGGAAAAAAAGACGATGAGCTCGCCGCGCGTTGGGTCGCATACGGGGTATTCAGTCCAATCATGCGCCTCCACTCGACGTTCAGCACATTCAACGGGAAAGAGCCTTGGCGTTTCGGGATCGAAGCCGAACAGTCGATGAAGCGATTCTTACGTCTGCGTCACGAGCTCATTCCTTATCTATACACGATGAATTATCGTAACCATGCCAATGCGTTACCGCTCGTGCTGCCGATGTATATCGAACATCCCGATGACGAAGCGGCTTATCAAGTGCCGAATCAGTTTTATTTTGGCAGTGAACTCATTGTGTCCCCGATTGTCACGCCGATGGACCGAAAGCTCCACGTCGCCGGAACGAATGTCTGGCTGCCAAAAGGAGAATGGTTTGACTTCTTCACAGGACATCGTTACGAAGGCGACAAGTCGATTCGTGTGTTTCGTGGACTCGATGGACAACCGGTCTTCGCCAAAGCGGGTGCCATCGTTCCCCTCATGCCGCATCAACCGCATGCGAACGAGACGGGGAACCCGAGCGAGCTAGAAGTACTCGTCTTTCCAGGTGCCTCGAACACGTTCACGATGTACGAAGATGACGGGGAAAGCCGCGATTATGAGACAGGTGCCTCGCTTGAAACGACGTTCACGCTCGACTGGGAAGCGCGGACGCTACACATCGAGATGTCAGGAGACCTGACCCTCGTTCCGGCGAATCGGACATTGACCGTTCTTGTTCGAGGCGTTGTCGGGGAAGGGGACTATGACGCTGAGACGCAGACGCTACACATCCCGATTGGTGAATTGAAGCAGGAGCAGACGGTGACGCTCCCCGTCGATGTGACACAGAACGCCCATCGACTTGACCGTCTCTATCGATTCTTAGACCGCGCGGAAATCGCCTACGATTTGAAAGATCGTTTGTACCAGATGGCGACGACGAAGACGCGTCTCGAGGCCTGGCTGTTTGACCTCCATGCGTTAGAACTCGATCGAGATTTGCAAGACGCGCTATTAGAACTGATGTTGGACTGAAAAGGGGGGAGACCCCCTTTTGTCATGTCAGAAAACTGTCGGATTTTGAAAGCGGTATCATTTTGAATCGATTTATACTTAAGGTAGGGGATTTAACTAGAAATGAGGGGATACAGATGCGACATAAGTGGACGATTGATGATTTACGGCAGTTGACACTGTTTGCGAACTGTTCGAGTCGAGCGCTTGAACAGCTCGTCCCGCACGTCTATTGCCGAACGTATCGAAAAGGACAGCTCCTGTTCATGGAAGGAGACCCGCGAGAGCGCGTGTATTTCTTAATGAGTGGATACATCAGACTTGAGCGGATGAACGAGCATGCGACGCATCAATATGCGGACTACGTGAAGCCCAAACAGTTCTTTCCGTACAATGGTTTGTTCACGGAGGAAGACTACCGTCATACGGCAGAAGCGGTGACGGATATTGACGTCATCTATATCACGACCGACCGATTCGAGCAGTTTGTATCCACACAGTCGAACATGCTGCTCTATATCATTGGACAGATGAATCGTATTTTAGATTTACATGAACGACGTGTCCAAGAGATCATTACCCCGAGCGCGAAAGAACGTGTACTCAATACCATCCATTTTTTGATTGAAGATTTAGGTGAACCGGATGAGCAAGGGGTACGTGTCCGCTGTCCGTTCACGGCGATGGAACTATCTCGTCTATCTGGAACGTCCCGAGAGACGGTTTCTACGATTTTAGCGAAGCTTCGTAAAGAAGAGGTGCTTCGAATGGATGACCACCAACTTGTAATCGGGCATCCTGAATACTTTGAGCAAGACTTCGATTGACGCCACTCAGGAGAGGGCGTCTTTTGCATGTCGGAACGAGCGGAGCGTTCGCTTCAAGACGTGTCATATTGTATAATTAGTGATGAATCTCACAAAGCAATCGGATTGTGAATAGAGAAAGGATGAATGCAGTGAAACGACTGCAAGCCCTTGCGTTCGCCGAGCGAGGTCACATCATCGGACTAGTGTTGTCTGCGGTCATGATTGGACTATCGATTTTGGCGCAAGCGTATTTAATCGTCGACATTGTCGACCGAATCTTTTTAAAAGATGAATCATTTGAAACCGTCGTTCCGGCGTTACTTTGGCTCGTCGGCGCCCTATTGGTACGAGCACTTTTTGGATACGTCTCCGGACGAATCGGAGCAAGTTTATCGGAAAAGGCGAAGCAGACGTTGCGTCTGCAATTGCTAGATCGCTATGCCACGAGCCCGGTCGAGTCGTCTTTGACGGGACAATCTGGGAAGAAGGTCAGTGTGTTTCTAGATGCTGTTGACGAGGTCGACGCCTACTTCAGTCAATACTGGCCACAAGTAATCCAAACCTCGATTATCCCGCTTCTGATTTTGGTTGTCGTCTTCAGCCAACATTGGATTTCAGGTGTCATCATGATGGTGACGGCGCCGTTTATCCCCTTGTTCTTTATTATCATCGGGATTGCGACGCAGAAAAAATCTGAAGAGCAGATGGAAAAGATGAATCAATTTTCCGGAAAGTTTTTGGATGTCTTACAAGGTTTGACGACACTCAAACTCTACAATCGGACCGAACAAGAAGCGAAAGCGATTGAGAAGAGCAGTCTCGACTTTCGGGATGCGACGATGGTCGTCTTAAAGACGGCATTCTTATCTGGCCTCATGTTGGAATTCATCTCCATGCTCAGCACCGGCGTTGTGGCATTAGAAGTCGCGCTACAGATGGTCGTTTGGGAGAACCTGACGTTCTTCTCTGGTTTCTTGATTCTTGTGTTGGCGCCAGAGTATTACTTGGCCATCAAAGACCTGGGCAGCGCCTTTCATACGGGACGTGGCAGTATGGGCGCAGCAGACCGGATCTTTGACGTATTAGACGCCCCGGATGATCGCATTCAGTGGGGGACAAAGTCGCTTCGTTCACGGACACCGGACCTTGAGCTTGAAGAGGTATCGTTTGAGTACGCTGGTGGACGCTTTTCCCTTCAGCCATTGAGTGGTCGCATCTCGTCCGGCACCCACCTTGCGTTAGTCGGCGCGAGCGGTTCCGGGAAGACGACTGTCCTTAACGTGATCTCAGGACTTTTGCAAGTGAAATCAGGGCGCGTCCTCGTGGATGGCGAACCCTTGCATACGTATGAGGAATCTGCCTGGTATGGAAATATTGCGTATATCTCTCAAAATCCGTATCTGTTCGCTGGGACACTCGCCGAAAACATTGCTTTAGGTGAAGTGGCTGACGAGCGTGCGTTACTCGAAGCAGCCGAGGCAGCTGGACTATCCGAGGTGATTGACCAGTTGCCGAACGGAATCTGGACAGAACTCGGAGAAGGTGGGTTTGGACTATCTGGCGGGGAACGGCAACGCCTTGCACTCGCACGGGCTTTCTTTAAGCAACCTGGTATTTTATTGTTTGATGAACCGACGACCGGCCTTGATTTGAAAACAGAGCGGATTGTCAGACACTCGATTGAAGAGCTGTCGAAAGGTGCGACGTTAATCACGGTTGCGCATCGTCTGCATACAATCAAAGAGGCGGACACGATTTGGTTCATGGATGACGGGAAACGAATCGCAGAAGGGACGCACGAAGCGTTACTCGCTGTCCCAGAGTATGCAGAACTGTTTGCACTTCAGAAAGGGGTGAGCCGATGAACTCGCTTTGGACCATCACAAAATGGATGATGCGCGAGAAGAAAGACATTCTTCTCTCCATCTTCTTTGGATATGCGGCAGGGATTGCAGCGGTCGCCCTCTTCGCGGCAAGTGGCTATCTCGTATCACGGGCAGGGCTCGTCCCGCCACTGTATGCACTCATGGTACCGGTTGTCTTAATTAAACTGTTCGGTGTCATCCGGGCAGGAAGCCGTTATCGGGAACGCCTCGCCTCACACCGGGCGACGTTTACGATTTTAAGTGAGTTGCGCGTCCGGTTCTATCGTCAGTTAGAGCCGCTCGTTCCGTCCATCTTTGCGAAATATCGGAGCGGCGATTTGCTCGCACGCGTCGTCGGGGACGTTGAGAGTCTTCAAAACTACTTCCTTCGCGTGTTTTATCCGCCGATCATTCTCGTACTCGTCTTTTTGAGTACCATCTTCTTTGTCACCTTCTTCTCGTTTGCGGTCAGCCTATGGATTTTGTTTGGTGTACTCGTTACAGGATTCTTGATTCCGCTCGGATTTGCACGAATTCGTGCCCGTCATGACGAGACGATTCGTGGATTGCGTGGAGATGTGTCGATTCAATTGACAGAGATGCTGTTCGGATACCGGGATTTAAAACTTCATCACCAACTTGACCGCACGAAACAAGCTGTCTATTCGCATAGTGAGCGTTACATGGAGGCAGAGCGGAAAGACACGACGAATCAGTTCTTCAATTCGGCGCTCGTCGTTGCCGCTTCCTTACTCGTCTCATGGGGCGTCTTGGCCATCGGTGCGTATCAGGTGGTAAATGGAGACTTGAACGGGTTGTTCTTGGCAATGCTGATCATGATGTCGCTCACAGCGTTTGAGAATACGACGCCGATGGCCGTGTTCCCCGGTCACTTTGCAGACAGCAAGCAAGCAGCGGATCGTTTGTTTGAAGTGACGGAGCCGAGTGAAACGATTGAGGCGCGTGAGGCTAAACGTCAAGACGTGACGTTTACGGATGCACCGTCCATTTCATTTGACCATGTTCGCTATCGTTATCCGGATACGTATCGAGATGTCATCGATGAGGTGACGTTACACATTCCAAGTGGTTCGAAGACGGTCATCGTGGGACCGAGCGGGTCAGGGAAGTCGACGTTACTTCAACTGCTCTTGGCTTTCGTTCGGACGGAAGACGGCACGATTCGGTTGGATGAGCACAACGTGAACGATGTCAAACAGACAGCCATTTGGCAACATGCGAGCGTTGTTTTGCAAGACAATCATTTCTTTTATGGAACTGTACGGGACAACTTGGCGTTAGCCGGTGACTTCACAGATGAAGAGATGAGCGTAGCGCTTGAGCGGGTCCGTTTGGCGTTCACGCTAGACGAACCGGTCCTTGAGAAAGGGGCGAACTTGTCAGGTGGAGAACGCCAACGCCTGGCCATCGCACGAGCACTTCTTAAAAACGGACTTCTCTGGTTGCTCGATGAACCGACATCGGCACTCGATGCAGGAACGGAGGCCCATGTCTTTTCTGAATTGTTACAGCAAGCCGGAACAGGCACACTCATTCTCGTCAGTCACCGTTTGACGGGTCTCGAAACGTTTGATCAGATTATCGTTATGGAAGCCGGAAGAATTGTTGAGGTCGGTTCTTATGAGGAACTGATGACGAAACGTGGCATGTTCTATGAATTGAAACAAATTGAGCAAGAAGTGTTCGCATCATGAAAAAGACGAGCAGCCCCGTCGGTGGGCTGCTCGTCTTGTTTTTGGCAAATATGGGTGCAACAAATGGGGGTTGTCGCAATGCTTTCAAAAAGAGTGTCGTGGAGGGGAATCCACGTGACGTGATATGTTTGGGGAACGTGCACGTCAAGCTTTTGGGAAGCTACAACTAGAGTATAGTTGATAACGATTCTCATTGTCAATGAGAATAATGAAAAAAATCCATACGTGCGAACACGTATGGATTGGGTCATGAATTAATTCGAGGCTACGCCTTTTTGAACCGTGAATCGAATCAAACTGAACAAGTATCTCGTGAAGAAGAGAGCGAACGCATAGAATAGCGCGATGAACGGTGACTGAAGATCAATCCCCGGAATATTCATCAAGAACTCCAATACGAGAATAGAGAGTAGGAATACGTAGAGAGCGGCATCTAAATAAAGTGGCATGAGACGACCGCGTTGATGCCAAAATGTGCGGACGAGTGGAGCCACGGTCATCCCGATGATCCGTTCCGCAAAGCCGATACTGAGAACGGCGATGATGAATGCTGGGATCGTGTTAAAGCTCACCAAATCCGAGAACACGAAACCTGAAATCAACAAGAGCGGACCGATGATAATCATCATCGAAAGTGAGGTCCGGAAGAAAATCCACATGTTGTTCTGAATCGAACGAATCCCCCCGATTGCCGATTGTTGAAGTGTCTTTCCACGTCTATAGTCAATCGCGAACGAGCCGATAAACATAATTCCAAATAAAGATAACAAAACTGACATGAACGATGTTTCCCCTTTTCTGAATAAATCATGATGTATCAATCTGAATCAAAGTCTAGCCTAGTTTAACGATTCATTTCGAGAAAGTAAAGCGAGAAAACGCGCTCAAGTGTGAAGAGTTTGACACATTAAGAGGCGAGGATGAAACGATTTCGACCGGACTCTTTTGCGTGATATAACGCTTCATCTGCATGTTTTAACACACTGTCGATTTCAATATCATTCGAATGGCAAGCTCCAAGCGAAACAGTGATGTGGAGCGTACCGGCACTCGTCTCGAACGGGAACGTTGAAACCTTTTCTCGAATAGATTCAGCAAGCCGTGATACTTCGTCACGTGTCGCATGTGGCATGACGATTAAAAATTCTTCGCCACCGAAGCGGCCGACCAAATGGCGCTCGTCGCTCTCGTTGACGAGGAGCATGCCGAGCTCGCGCAAGACATCATCTCCGACGTCGTGACCGTATGTGTCATTTACCCGTTTGAAATGATCGATATCGACCAAAATCAATGCGTATTCTTCTGCCTCGACCGTCAAGTTGGCCATCGCTTCGTTCAAGAGACGCCGATTGGCAATCCCGGTGAGCGCATCCGTACGCGCCAGTTGCTGTTGATGCTGGACGTTCTCGAAATGGCGGCGCAATTCGAGCAACAATCGATAGGCGGCGCAAGCTCCGCCGTAAGACATTAACGTGTAGACGATTAAGACGGGATAGAACAAGTTTAGTGGAAGCGCGGCATAAATCGCTGCTCCAAAAATGGCGATGCTGATCGTAGTGAATGTAAGTAAAGTTGGGCGGGTATTATCCATGCGTTTTCGAAGGATGCTGATTGATCCCACGAGAACGAACATTGTCGCAAACGCTAAATAGAGACCAATCATAGCGCCGTTTGTGTACCAAACGACAAACGCGCGACCAATCAAATAGATAATACCTGCAACCGTACCGCTGACCCAACCACCAAATAAGACAGCCAGCATGATTGGGATGGCGCGTAAATCAATGAGCACACCTTCGAGAGGTAAGGCATTCGCTAAAAGGAGGATGGCAATTAATCCGGTCTGCACCCCGAGTAAAACCCTTCCTTTCAAAGGAGACTGTGGGGTTAAACGAGGTCGATTGCGAAACGGTAAAAAGGAAATCGTGAAGAGCGTGAACAAGATACACAGGTTGATAAAGAACGCATTAATGATTGTGAGCATCGAAGCTCCCCCTTATTCCGTATGGAAATATTTAGTTACAGTATATAGCATCTAGTTGAAAACAGACAGGAATAACCTGCTTGCGGAAAGAAGCTATCTTGAATGATTATTCAAGCAAATCGTCTTGGAATCCTTTTGGATTTGTTCAGGTTCTCCTCATCTTTTAGAACTTTCGTTATGGAAAATCGAAAGTTTGGTATGATAAGAGAAAAGGAGGACTGTCCGTGCGTTACTGGGATCATTTTAAACGAGCGTTTATTCCGATTGCGCTCATTTTGATTGGATTAGCGATCTTTTATACTTTATCGGCTCGAGATAACATGGTGTTGACGCTTTTAGGGGCTGCGATTGTTGGAGTCATCTTATTTTTAGTGATGCGTCATGTGAATCAGGTGGAAGAAGACTGAAGCGAGAACACATTTTGTGATTCTCGTTTTTTGTTGTCTTGCCACATTTTTGGGTACACTACAAAGTAAGGAGGGATTTATCATGGCAAAAGCTACATTTGCGGGAGGCTGTTTCTGGTGCATGGTCAAACCGTTTCATAAATATGAGGGAGTGGAGCGTGTCATTTCTGGATATACAGGAGGACATGTCGACAACCCGACGTATCAACAAGTCTGTTCGGAGACGACAGGACATTTAGAGGCGGTTGAAATCACATTCAATCCAGAAGTCATTTCGTATGAGGAGTTGCTACGTATCTATTGGCGTCAAATCGATCCGACAGATGGTGGAGGGCAGTTCAATGACCGCGGTGAATCATACCGTCCAGCCATCTTCTATCATTCAGAAGAGCAACGGGCTGCAGCGGAGCGTTCGAAACAAGAAGTGGAAGATTCGGGTCGCTTCGATCGTTCGATTGAAGTCGATATCCGCCCTGCGAAAACGTTCTGGGAAGCGGAAGACTATCATCAAGACTACTATAAAAAAAATCCGTTCCGCTATGAGATGTATCGTGTCGGTTCAGGACGCGCGAAGTTCATCAAAGAGGCATGGAGCGATCGTAAACAACAACAAGCACTTCGTAAACGCTTGACACCGATGCAGTATAAAGTGACGCAAGAAAACGGGACAGAGCCACCGTTCCAAAATGAATATTGGGATGAAGAGCGGGAGGGGTTGTACGTCGATATCGTCGACGGGACACCACTCTTCACATCTCACGATAAGTTTCAGTCGAATTGCGGATGGCCGAGTTTCTCACGTCCAATCGAGGAGAAGCGCGTCGATTTGAACATGGACACGACGCATCACATGGTACGGACAGAAGTCCGTTCAAAACAAGGGGACAGTCACCTTGGCCATGTGTTTGATGACGGTCCGAAAGAGCTTGGCGGCTTACGCTATTGCATCAACTCGGCCGCTCTCCGATTCATTCCTGTAGAAGAGCTTGAAGAGGCGGGGTACGGGGAATATAAACACTTATTCAACAAGTGAAGGGGAGAGCCGTATGTTCACAGCCGTCAAACAACAAATTCGGTGCGAGACGATTGGGACCGTCCTTGATTTTTATGACCAGTCGATTCGACAGCTTTCGGAAGAGGCAAGACAAGAGAAGTACGCGAAGATGAGTTCAAGCCCGTTCTCGTTCTTTCGAGGGAGCTCACACTTGTTCTACTACGACTTTGCGAAAGTACCGATCGCCTTTGACACAGGTCCTGACCATCCGACGTTCATTCAAGGAGACTTACACTTTGAAAATTTCGGTGTGTTCGAAGACGGGGCCGGTACCATCATCTATGACGTGAACGACTTTGATGAGGCGTATATCGGGTCCTATCTGTTCGATTTGTTGCGGATGGCGGTCTCTGTCGATTTGTTCGCCGCCGAGTCAGGATTCGACGGCAAGGCAGCCATTCAAGCGTTTGCTGAGTCCTATGCCAAAGCCATTGAAAAACATGCGCTTGGACGGAGTGAGCATATTCAATTCACGAAAGAGAATACGTGTAAAGCGGTCAAAAAAGTCATTAAAAAAGCGGAGAAGAAGAAAGATGAATTCATGTCCGAACGGACGGAGGTACGGGACGAGGAACGTTATTTTTCGACGAGTGACGACCTGCTTCCCGTCTCTTCAGAAGTACGGGAGAAAATTGAAGCGGCATGGGGCGATTATCTGTCTTCATTGTCAGACCAACACCGACATCATGCCGATCACTACGAAATCAAAGATATCGCCATCAAACTTCAGAGCGGCACGGCTTCAATCGGTTTAGAACGCTACTATATTTTGATTGAAGGTGCCGACGAAGAACATGATGAAGATGTTATTTTAGAGATGAAGCAAGCACAGTCCGCCGTCCCGTCTCTCTTTCTTCCGACACATCCGCTGTTTGAGAACGGATTGTCGCATCAAGGCGCTCGTGTCGTCGCCGCACAACGAGCAATGGTCCACAGTCGTGACCCGTATCTCGGCTATTTGACAATCGACGATAAAGAATATTATGTGAGGCAACGTTCTCCGTATAAGCGGAAAGTGAAAGCGAAACATATGAAAGATGAGACGTCGCTCATTGAGACGTTGAAAGTGCAAGCGCAAATCACGGCGAAGATTCACGCACGGGCCGATGCGTCATCGAATGTGCTCGATTATACGGCAAGCGAACGAATCGCGGCGGCAATCGGTGACTCCCCGTCCCTGTTTATTCGACAGTTATCGAGATGGGCTGATTTTTATGCAAATCAAGTTCGTTTTGACTATGACGCCTTTTTAAATTGGGTCGAGTCAAGGAATCGTTAAAGATACTTGCGAATCGAGGATGAAATCCTTCACAATGGAAGTGTAAAGGATGTGTACGGACTATGATTACAGAACAACAAGTCATCGCCCAAATGCGTCAGGTGATGACACAGATTGAGTCGTCAACCGGTGAAGTGCAAAAGCGTCATTTGGCAAAGTTGATGGGCTTTTGTGAATTACTTCTAGATGAGACGTCAGAAGCGAAAGCGGTCGGTGTGCCGCAAACGTCGACGCCTACGAACGAGACAAAACCTCCGCTTGATCGACAGATGGCTGCCTTTCTCGGCATTCCGATGGAGGAAGACGAACAACCGAAATCGGATTCATTGCTCGATTTTTGAACCACATGTGCATCACATGTGGTTTTTTTGTGGATTCACATTCATTGACTTAAATACCATATGGGGTATAATGAATATAAGAAATGAATGCAAATGGAGGTGTGAATATGTTGGACTTTCTTTTTGTGGCGGTCGTCATTGGACTTGTGTATTTCTGGTGGAGTCGTCGAAACAATGTAAAAACTGTCTCGACGGACGATTTAAAACGGAGAATCGCAGAAGAACGAAACATTCAATTGTTGGATGTGCGTGAGCCGCATGAATACCGCGGGGGACATATCAAGCAGGCGAAAAACGTACCTTTATCCGGATTCGGTAATGCTCAAGCGAAATATCCGAAAGAAAAGGAGCGTCCTGTCTATGTCATCTGTCAGAGCGGGATGCGTAGCCAACGCGCGGCAGCGATGCTTAAGAGTGCCGGATATACCGACGTCTATTCTGTAAAAGGTGGCATGAACTTCTGGCGTGGATAATAGAGGCGACTGGACGAATCGGTTCAGTCGTTTTTTTGTCATCACGTTTTCTCTTTTGCATTTTCGGGGATTCTGCTACGGTAAGGAGAGAGTGAAAGAGAGGGGATCAATCCAATGGCAGTGATTTTATTTGATATCGATGGCACGTTAGTAGATACGACCGGACCGATGACGAAGGCGATTCATGAGGCACTCGAGGAGCTTCCTCATCTTCCGAAACCGAGTGAAGAGGCGGTCCGCTCAGGATACGGCTTGGCAGGTAACGCGTTTTGGGAGCATGTCATCCCAGAGGCGACGCTCGAAGAGATTCGTCTCATTCGCAGACTCCGTCATACGACGCTTGAGCAAACGATGGAAGGGCAGAACGTCTTGTTTGACGGAATTCGTGAGATGTTGGAGACGCTTCACGAGCAAGGACATACGTTGACGACGGCGAGTAACTGTGGCGTTCACTACATGAACTTGATTTTAGATACGCAACAGATTCGTTCCTATATGACGGCACCGGAATGTTTGGAGTCTGTCGGTGGCGAGAAGAAGGCAGATATTCTGACAGCACACCGTGTCCGGCACGGAGAGGCGGATTATATTATGGTCGGCGATCGTAAATCGGATGTCGAGGCGGCTCACGCCCATGACTTCCCGGTCGTCTTGACAGGGTTCGGATTCGGCAATGAAGAAGAGTGGGCACTTGCGGATCACGTGATCCAATCTCCGCACGATTTAGTCGAGTGGGTCAACCGATAAGAAAAGGCTTGTCGCATATGTCGACAAGCCTTTTGTATACCTATACTCACAATCCGAGAGAGATGTATTTGACTTCTAAAAATTCCTCGATGCCGTGATGTCCACCCTCACGGCCGAGTCCGCTCTCTTTCCAACCACCGAACGGCGCTTGCGGCGTTGACGGAAGTCCGTCATTCACACCGACAATCCCGTACTCCAACGATTCAGCTAAATAGACCGCTTCATTGATGTCTTGCGTGAACAGGTAAGCGGCTAAGCCAAATGGCGTGTTGTTCGCCCGTTTGATGACTTCATCGAGTGAATCGAACGTCGCAATCGGTGCGACAGGTCCGAACGTCTCTTCGTTCATGCAGAGCATGTCTTCATTCGCGTAACGAATGACGGCAGGACGGATGAACAAGCCGTCTAGTACCTCACCACCGTACACTTCACCGCCACGAATCTGTGCGTCCTCAATATGCTTTTCGACTTTACTGAGCGCGTCGTCATCGATGAGCGGACCGATGTCGACACCTTCTTCTAGTCCATTGCCGACTTTCAACGCTTCGACCTCTTTAATGAAACGCTCCGAGAATTCATCGACGACGGCGCGTTCGACATAGATTCGGTTCGCGCAGACGCACGTCTGTCCACCGTTTCGGAACTTTGTGGCGACCGCTTGCGGAACAGCCTTATCTAAATCCGCTTTGGCCGTGACGATGAGCGGGGCATGTCCACCGAGTTCGAGTGAAATCTTTTTCATCGTGTCCGCAGCGTCACGCATGAGCATTTTTCCGACTTCCGTTGATCCTGTGAACGTCAATTTTCGGACCCGTTTATCTTGTTGCCACGCTTTGACGATATCTGATGCTTGTCCAGTGACAAGGTTGATGACCCCTTTTGGGAATCCGGCCTTCTCCGCTAATTTGACCAATTCGATGGCGGTCAACGGGGTCGCCGATGCTGGTTTCATGACGACCGTACAGCCTGCAGCGAGCGCTGGAGCAACTTTCCGTGTGATCATGGCAGCCGGGAAGTTCCAAGGTGTGATGGCTGCGATGACGCCGACCGGTTGTTTGATGGCAAAGATTCGTTTCTGGTTTGATGAAGCCGGAATCGTCTCTCCGTACACGCGTCGTCCTTCTGCTGCATACCAGTCGATGAATCCATTTGCATAGTTGATTTCACCGATTGCTTCTTTGAGCGGTTTCCCTTGTTCCTCAACCATGGTTCGGGCAAGCTCTTCTGTATGTTCTGCAATCAAACGATGCCACTCATTGAGTAGTTCCCCTCGTTCTTCTGCTGTTTTTTGTTGCCATTCTTGTAACGCCTCATGTGCAGCGTCAACGGCTTGTGTCGCTTCTTGTGTATCACTTTTTGTCACGACGGCCATCACATTACCTGTAGCCGGATTGCGTACCTCGATCGTTTGTCCCGTTTCTGTCCATTCCCCATTAATGAAGTTTTTCTCTTCTCGCATCTTGATTTCCCCTTTCCAAAAAGTGCACAGTTAATTAGAGGATACCCGTTTTTCTGAAACGCACACAAATTTCCAAAAAATGAGGGGATACTATGTGGATCATCATCATAGGCTATTTAGTCGGAAGTCTGCTCGGGGGCAGACTGTACGGGGTGCTAAGTGGACATGATTTAGCGACAACTGGTTCGAAGAATACCGGTGCACGCAATGCACATCGCATCGGTGGAGTGAAGGCGTTTCTCATCGTCTATGGATTCGACGTGCTCAAGACGATTCTCGTCCTACAGATGAGTGGATTGTATTTTTGGGAGACGGCGTTCGCACTCACGCTCGGGCATATTTATCCATTTTGGCGAATCCGTGCGGGTGGGAAGGGATATGCCGTTTTTTCTGGAATCATATGGGCATATGACCCGTGGTGGTTTATTGGGGGTCTTGCTATCTTGTTACTCTTAATCAAATTAACAGGGAACTCTCGCGAGACGGGACTGGTCATGCTCATTTTACTTCCGCTCGCTGCACTTTGGGATGTCGAAAATGTCATCTGGGCCACGCTGATTACGATTCTTATCATCTATCATCATGTGAAGGAGGAAAAGGCATGATTGTGTACCGAAAAGCCGAAGTATCAGATTTTGAAGCGATACATCGGTTGAATTACGAAACATTCGTCGAAGAGATTCCGCAACATCCACCGAATCCGGAAAGGCGACTCGTCGACAAGTTTCACGAAGAGAATACATATTGGATCGGGGAAGCGGACGGTGAAGTGATTGCCATGTGTGCGTTACGTGGTAAACGACCATTTTCATTGGAACAAAAGGGTGTGCGCATTCCTGAAGGGAATTGGCTCGAGATTCGTCTGCTCGCTGTGACTAAACCTTATCGGCGCAATCGGACGTTCGCTGGATTGATGCGCGCGGTTATCGATGATGCGACAGAGCGTGAGGTTGATGGCATCGTCATCAGTGGAACGACACGTGAACAAGTGCTCTATCGTCGATTTGGGTTTGTCCCATTCGCGGATCCGATCGGTCCTGAGGAAGCGCGATATGTGCCGATGGTGTTAACGCGTTCGGCTTTTTATGAATCCAAATCAGCGTCGACCCTACGTCCGAAAAGTTTACTAGCAGGACCCGTTGAATGTTCGGAACGCGTGAGGGAACGACTCTCGATGCAAGCGCGCCCACATCGTTCAAACGAGACGGGACGAGTGCTTGACGCGGTGCAACAAAAACTGGCGGAACGAATCGGACTCCCTCATGTCTATACGCTTCTTGGAAGTGGGACGGTCGCCAATGATGCGGTCGCGGCTCGATTGGACGGACATGGGCTCATTTTCAATGCGGGTGAATTTGGAGAACGTTTGATTGACCACGCCCGGCGTGTCGGTCTGTCTTTTGACGTGGTCGCAGTGGACCAAGAGGGGCAGTGGGATCTTTCTCAACTCGAGCGCATTGCACCAGACTGGGTATGGACGGTTCACTGCGAAACATCGTTAGGGATTTTCATCAACCTCGAACCGCTCCATACATGGCAAGGCATTGTCGCCATTGATGCGATCAGTGCCGTCGGGACGCTCGTCTATGATTATTCATTTGCGGACTACGTGACCTTCTCTTCAGGAAAGGCGTTACGGAACGCTCCGGGTCTCGCGTTCGTCGCTATGAAGCATCCGGCGATTGCGACACCACATACAGCGCGCTATTTGGATTTATCGCTCTATCAGCCGATCGCCTTCACACAATCGGAACCACTTCTTGCAGCGATGGCGATCGCGCTGGATGAGTTGACAGAAGAAGAAGTCGTTTCGCATTCTGTGAAGATGAATACGTTGCTTAATGCCTTACAAGAGAACGGTTTAACGGTCGATGTGTGTCCTGCTCAGTCATCTGGCATCATCACGATTCGAGTACCGTGCGAGCTGTCCTCGGTCGAGCTCGGGCGCCAACTGTCGTATCAAGGCTATCTCGTTCAGTATGAGAGTGACTATTTGAAACGGGCGAACGTCATTCAAGTATCGACCATGGGTTGGACGACACCTCGCATGATGCGTGACGTCGGTGCTTATATCGCACAATGGATTCAACAAAAAACCGCCACTTCTGAAAGTGACGGTTCGCTTATACTCGAAAGTCTTGGCGTGCCAAATGACGAATCTTTCGTCCGAGGCGTCTCCAATTGAAATATGCTAAAACGGAGACGACGCCACCTGACCAAAAGAGCCATTCATCCGGTCGGATATAACCGAGTAGCCCGACGAGCAGGCCGAGCAAGATGACGATGGCATTGAACGTCTGGCGGTGCAAGAGTTCCTTGGATTCTAGGGTTCGTTGGAACATGGCTTGCTCCGACAGGCGTTTTCGTGTCGGTTCTTTTAAGTAATTATCGAGAAGCGGAGGAACGTTTAACAGTTTCTTCGCATAGTTGATTCCGGTCTTCACGTAACGATTTTGAAGCGTTGTCCCGTCCTCCTCGAGCCATTCGATGACAATCGGTTTACCGAGTGTGAACAGGTCGATTTTTGGGTCAAGGATTTGCAGGATCCCGAGTAAGGTCGAAGCGGCACGACCGAAGAAGGCAAATTCCGCCGGGAGCTGAATCGGTTCGTTTTTGACGAGCAATTGAATGTCCTGTAACACCTTCTCAATCAACTTCGTATCGACGGTGTCGATGTCCGTTTCTAAGTAGAAGGTGACCGCCTTCTCTAGCGCTTGACGAATATTTTGTTTGTTCGCCGTCGGTAAGAGGAATCGCAAGTCTTCTAATCCATCGACGATGCTGTCATAGTCGAGCGAGATGAACGCCTGTAAGATATTCCGAATCGTGGCCATGTCTTGTGCCGTCGTCTGTCCGACCATACCAAAATCGAGGAGGATGATGGTTCCGTCTGCCCGAATCTGGACGTTTCCGGGATGTGGATCGGCATGGAACTGTCCACCAAACAGTAGCTGTTCAGCAGCGAGTGTGAAGAGTCGTTCAGCAAGTGCGGAACGGTCGATTCCATTTTCCTTTAAAAAGGCGAGGTCGGTGATCCGGCGTGCATCGACCCAGTCCATCGTCAAGACGCGGTTCGTACAGAGATGCTCGTGATAGTCCGGGATATAAACGTCTCGGTTATCCGCGTATTTGGCTTTAAAATACAGGGCATTTTTTAATTCAGTTTGAAAATTTAGTTCATCCCCGATGACAAAAATCATCTGGCGATATAAGCTATCTAAGTCGGTTGATTTAGCGAGGGATGTCCGCTTTAACATCGACGTGACAATTCGCATGGCACGGAAGTCGGTCCGGATGATTTTTTCGATATTCGGACGCTGGATTTTGATGGCGACCCGTTTGCCGTTTTCGAGCAGCGTGGCACCATATACTTCCCCGATGGAAGCCGAAGCGACGGCATCGATGCCGACGTCTTTGACGACTTGTGAGTAAGGCACGCCCCATTCCGCTTCTAGAATCGCGCGCGATTTCTCCCAACCAGACGTCGGGACACGGTCGACGAGCTCTGATAGCTCGTTCAAGACGGCGGGTGGCAATAAGTCCGCACGAATCGACAAGAATTGTCCGAGTTTGATTAACAAGCCCTCGAGCCGTAGCGCGTTACGTTTGTATTCACGCGCGAGCTTGAGCATGAGTGCTTCATATTCTTCTGTCGTGGCGACGCCTTGTTGTTGTTTGCGTGAAAAGGCGTACAGCCGAATGATGAATCGGGCGAACATGGTGACGATAATCCATATGCGGAACAAAGCGATACGTTTCATTGTGATACCGACATCCTTTACGACAGTCGCACGACTGACCTGAATTTTTGTAACTATACTTTACCATACAATGCGTTGAAGAAAGGGCAAGGGATGTTCATGGAGTGGGAATTGCTCAACGTCGTCGGAACGATTGCGTTCGCGGCGAGCGGAGCCATCATTGCGATGGATGAAAAATACGATATTTTTGGGGTATGGCTGTTGGCGTTTATCACTGCCTTCGGAGGCGGCGCGATTCGAAACGTCCTGTTAGGAAACCCCGTCAGCTTAATTTGGCAACAGAATGATTTATTTATTTTATGTTTTCTTGTCGCACTCCTCATCTTCCTGCTACCGAGTGTCGTATTGCCACATTGGGAACGCTGGGGTGTCATTGTCGACGCCATTGGTCTCGTCGCGTTTGCCTTTCAAGGGGCACAAGTCGCCATCAAGCTTGATTTACCTTTATCTGCTGCGATTGCGGCAGCTGTCTTGACCGGCGTTGGCGGAGGTGTGGTCCGGGACTTATTGGCCGGACGCAAGCCTCTCGTCTTACAGTCTGAGGTGTATGCGATTTGGGCGATTCTCATTGCGGTCATCACGTATTACTTCAAGCTCGAAGGTGGCCTTGCTGTCTACGCACTTTTAATTGTCGTCGCAACACTCCGAGTGATATCCTACTATCGGAAGTGGAATTTACCAGCACGAAAAGTTAGATAAGGGGGAACGGAAATGAAGATCTTATTAATGATTGGTGCCGGTTTGATGGCACTCGGTGTGGCACTTGGTGCGTTCGGCGCCCATGCGCTAAAAGAGAGATTGGCGCCAAACATGTTGGCAAACTGGCAGACAGGTGTGCTCTACCACATGGTGCACGCACTTGGAATCATTGGGATTGCGGCACTCCTCATGCGTGTGAGCATCAGCCAGTTCAACGTGGCTGGATGGCTCATGTTTGCGGGAATCATCTTCTTCTCAGGAAGCTTGTACGTCATGGCATTGACGGGAATTACAAAACTCGGAGCCGTGACACCGATTGGTGGCGTGTTATTCATCGCTGCCTGGATCTTTGTCATCGTCGGTGCGATGAAACTATAACTTGAGAATCCATGTATTCGATATCCATGCCTTTGCTCATGTTCACATGCAGCGACGGCATGGATTTTTTTGATGAGTCATTCTATTAATTGGAAAAGGGATATGCAGTTCCATGCGCTTATTATTTTAAAATAGGGTAAAGCGTTCTCTATTTACATAAAATATTACAGAAAGATGTCAAATTGAACAGTCTGAAAAGGTATTGGTAAATAATAAGTTCTATGCATTCGCTGTCCGCACCTTTGTTCTTGCGTAATAAAATTGAAATATAACTTTAACAGGAAAATATCTATCAGTTAGATATAATTAGTCGTGTTGAAACTCAAGTAAATGATCGTTTTTGTTACATACTGAAACGGCTTTAAAAATATGTAGTGTAGTAGGTACCCACGTTTGTATTTAAGAAAGGATGTACCCCATTCATGAATTGGAAACGCACAGTCTCGACGCTGACGCTTGGTGTGATGCTCATCAGCACACATACAGTTGCCGATGCATCGACTTCGATTAAAGAAAAGCAAGAAGAACAACAAAAAGTACAAGAAAAACGCAATAGCGTGAAAAAAGACCAAGCCGACACGTCTTCAAAGATTGAAGTGAACAAGGAAGAGATTTCAAAAGTTCAGGCAGAGGTCAATAAAATGGACGCACAATTGCAAGATATCATCAATGATGTCGCTATGAAGCGCCAAGAAATCAAGCGTACCGAGATGAAAATCGAGGATCTTGAAGCCGACATTAAAGATTACCAAGAAAAAATGAAGGCGCAAGAAGCGATGATGAAAGAGCGTATGGCCACGATGCAAAAGAACGGTGGCGGATCAATTAACTGGGCTGAATTCATCTTCGGTTCAAAAAATCTCTCTGATCTCGTCACGCGTATGATCACAGCTGGAACGATTCAGCGTAGTGACCAAGAGTTGTTCGATGACTATGAAGCGACACAGCGTTCGTTGAAAGAAGCGCAGGCTGACTTAAAAGCAGAACGTGCTTCACTTCTCCAACAACAAAAGGCACTTGAAGTGCGTCAAGCCGAGCTTGAGAAGAAAATGAAGCAGCGTGAAAAGCGCATCAAAGAGCTTGAAGAGAAGAACATCAAGTTCGAATCACAGATCTTTGACCTTCAAGAAATTGAAGCGACATTAGTCGCACAAGAACAGGCGATTGCGGCTGAAATCGAAGCGCAACGTCGCGAAGAAGAGGAAGCCCGTCGTCGTGCGGAAGAGGCAGCTCGTCAAGAGGCGGCACGTAAAGCGGAAGAAGCCCGCCAAGCAGAAGCTGCACGTCAAGCTGCTCAACAAAAACAAGACAATAAATCGAATACCCCGTCTTCATCGTCTTCAAACAACACGACACCATCAACGCCAGCTCCAAAACCGGCACCGGCGCCAACGCCAGCTCCGAAACCAGAGCCTAAGCCGGCACCAACGACATCGACGCCAGCACCGTCTAGCGCGATGTTCATTCAACCAGCTTCAGGACGCTACTCGCAAGGATGGGGTCCGGCAAGTGGTGCGTATGGTTACACGTTCCATAACGGTGTAGACATCGCCGGTCCAACAGGGACACCGATTCGCGCATCTGCGACAGGTACGGTCATTCGTGCAGGTTGGGGTGGTGCATACGGCAACCACGTCATGATCGCGCACGTCATCAACGGTCAAGTTTGGACGACGGTTTATGCGCACATGAACTCGGTATCGGTCAGCTCTGGACAGCGTGTGACGCAAGGGTCGAACATCGGGACGCTTGGAAACACAGGGAACTCGTCAGGTCCGCACTTGCACTTTGAGATTCATAAAGGCGGCTACTCATACTCGGCAACGAGTGCAGGTAGCACGGTCAATCCGCGTCAGTTCTTCTGATGCATCAACCAAAAAGCTCCTTTCGATTGCGAAAGGAGCTTTTGTGCGTAACAAATCCCTCCGCTGTCGCGAAGGGATGCTTGTTAATTGGCTTGTTCGATATCGCTTGGACGATCTTGTTTTTTACGTATTTGTTCACGCACGTAATAGATGATCGTCAATCCGATCAACCAAGGTACGCCGAACTTCAGCAAGATGTTGAAATCTGTGAACCATGTCGTGATCATCAGGCTGAGCAGTAAGACCGCCCCGAGCAATGGGAGGAATGGATATCCCATCATGCGGACAGGGAGTTTTCGCCCAGTCCATTTTTTACGGAAGAACAAGTGGGAGACGAAGACCATGAACCAAGTGAAAATAGCTCCGAACATCGAGATTCCCATCAAGAATGGATACGACGACTCCATGAATACTTGTAGCAAAGCGGCGAGGACGATCCCGCCCGTTGAAACGAGTAGCGCGAACATTGGGATCCCATTTTTGCTGATTTTTTTGAACGCTTTCGGTGCATCGCCGGCTTCCGCGAGCGAGTACATCATACGTGTCGACGCGTAAAGCTGCGCGTTCATCGCAGACAAGGCAGCAATCAAAATCACAAAGTTGAGGATGCCTGCCGCGAACGGGACATCAAACTGTTCCATGACGAGCACGAATGGACTTTGGTCGATTCCGGCTTGCTGCCATGGGATCAGCATGAGCATGATCGCGAGCGTGACGACATAGAAGAACGTCAAGCGGAACACGGTCGCGCGTAAAGCGCGTGGTACGGCCTGGTCCGGGTCTTTCGCTTCTCCCGCTGTCACAGCGACGAGTTCGGTTCCAAGGAAACTGAAGAGGGAGATGAAAATCGTCACCCACATTCCGTAAAAGCCGAACGCGAAGAAGCCTTCGTTTCCTGTCGTGATTGACTCAATTGGTGATCCTGGTTCGCCGAACAATGTGGCGGCACCGAGGACGATGAATAGGATGATGGCAGTTACTTTGATGAAGGATAACCAGTATTCGGTCGTTCCGAACGTGTGAACGTGACGGGCGTTGACGTAAATGAGTAGTCCACCGAAGAGGGCGACCCAAACGAACCCGTTCACATCTGGGAACCAGTAGCGCATGTAGATGGCGATGGCACTGACTTCAACCCCTACAGCCAGTACGTTCGCGACCCAGTAAGAGTAACGGACGAGAAAACCGGCGAGTGGATGAACGTATCGCTCGGCAATCGTTCCGAATGATCCGGATGTTGGATGGGCGACCGTCATTTCGGCGAGAGCACCCATGAGTAAGAGGACGATGAACGCCCCGATGGCATAGCTGACGAGCACGCTCGGGCCAGCGGTTTGAATCGCGAGACCGCTTCCGAGGAACAGCCCGGTTCCGATGGCGCTCCCGAGGGAAATCATCGTAAGTTGCCGGGTGGACAGCTCGCGTTTTAGTTTATTTGTTTCCAAAATCGATTCTCCTTTAGCTGAGTGAAATGTTGTTGTGGACGACTATAGCAGACGAAAAAAAACAATGTCAATTCGAAAAATCGATGAAGGTTTCTCATTTTTGGATGCACATATAGAGGCAAAGTTTTTATAATTTTTTTATTTGACATGGATTCATCTGCCCTGTATAGTACGAATTAACTTAACTGAAACGAATAAAGGCGTCGACGAAGAGAAGTAACGACGAATCCTGTATGACAGAGAGCTGATGGTTGGTGCGAATCAGTATATGGGACGTCGCGAATGGACTTCTGAGCTCTAAACCGAACTTTGAGTAGGCTTTAGCGGGTTACCCACCGTTATCACGGGGAAGCGGATGATTGTCCGTGAAGTGGGTTCTTTGGAACCAACGAAGGTGGCACCACGGGGTTACTCGTCCTTCTTATAGCGCAGGCTATGAGGAGACGGGTGACCCTTTTTTCGTTTCAACAATATAAATCGAGGATTGAGAAGAGTAGCGCGAGAAGACGTTTCGTCCAGAGAGTCAGGGATGGTGAGATCCTGACCGAGGCGTCCGCGTGAATGGGCTCATGAGAGCATGGCTGAAGAGAGTAGGCCGTGACGGTTTCCCCCGTTATCGGGATACGATGTGATTGCATCGGAGAGTGGATTCTTTGGAATCAACGAGAGGTGGCACCGCGGTCTTGAACCGTCCTCCATACGACGACTGTCGTGTGGAGTTTTTTTATACACATTTTTAGAGGGGGAACCGACGATGATTCAACAATTGGAGACAAACGCATTATCGACAGCAGATATGAAAGTGGCAGCAAGCGAGATGTTCCAAGCGGATGAAGCGCAAATCGAACGAGTGCTTTTGGCGATGAAAGAGCGCGGTGAGACAGCAGAAGAGATGGCAGGACTCGCGGCATACATTCGTGAAGCGGCACAGTTCCCCCAGAGTGATTTACCCGTACTCGATGTTTGTGGTACCGGCGGCGACGGGGCGCATACGTTCAACATCAGTTCGACCGTCGCCTTTGTCCTAGCAGGTCTTGGCATTCCAGTCGCCAAGCACGGAAATCGAAGCGTCTCGAGTCGATCTGGGAGCGCGGACGTCCTAGAGGCACTGAACGTTCCAATCGTGAAGACGGCAGCGGAAGTACATGCTGACTTGAAACGGACGAACTTGAGCTTCCTCTTCGCCCAACATGTCCATCCGATTATGAAGCACGTCATGCCGGTCCGGAAACGACTTGCGACGGCGACCATCTTCAACCAAATCGGACCGTTAACGAACCCACTTCGCCCGAAACGACAACTTGTCGGTGTCTATCATCCATCATTGCTCGAGAAGATGGCGACCGCGATGCGTCATCTCGGCGTGGAGCGCGGCATGGTCGTCCATGGTGCAGGTGGACTCGATGAAGCGAGCCTCGCCGGTGTGAATGACGTATATTTCTTTGATGGGGAACAGACAGCGCGTTACGCGGTCGACCCACGAGATGTCGGCTTGATGCGAGCGCCCCTCGAAGCGCTACGTGGAGGAACACCAGAAGAGAACGCCGCAACCCTCGTCGCCGTATTGAACGGAGAGATGGGGCCGGCACGCGACGTCGTCTTATTGAACGCAGCCCTTGCCCTTTGCACGTATGGCACAACCGCGACGCTTCGTGCAGGAGTGAAAGAGGCGAAACGTAGTATCGATGAAGGACACGCCTTACGGGTATTACAAAACTTACAACGGACGGAGGTCGAAGCATGAGTTATTTAACAAAAATCATCGGAACGAAAATGGAAGAGGTTAGCGGTATGCAACCCATCGATGTCCCCGTGACGAAGCCGATCTCTCTTTTACATGTGATGAGCGAAGGATTCCATATTATTTCAGAGATCAAACGGTCCTCCCCCTCGAAAGGAATGATTCGGGAAACGGTCGACGTCGCCGAACGGGCACGTCAATATGAAAAAGCTGGTGCGACGATGATTTCCGTTTTGACAGACACGACGTATTTCAATGGATCGTTTGACGACTTGCGACAAGTTGCCGATGTCGTCACCATCCCGGTGCTCTGTAAAGATTTCATCATCGATGAACGACAACTCGACTATGCGAGGCATTACGGTGCGAGTGTGGCACTTCTGATCGTGGCGGCACTACATCCGACACGTCTCTATGAGTTGACGCGATACGCTCGCTCCATCGGTCTCGACGTCTTAGTCGAAGTACATGACGAGGCGGAGTTACGCATCGCACTCGAACTTGATGACGTGTTAATCGGTATCAATAACAGAGACTTAAAAACGTTCGAGGTATCCCTCGAGACATCGATCGATTTGATGAAACGCTATCCCGACGTCACATTCGTTAGCGAAAGTGGTGTCAGTACAGTCGAGGCGGCTGCACGTTTACAAGAAGCTGGGGCAAGCGCCATTCTCGTCGGGGAAGCACTCATGCGTGAAGAGGACCCGACCCGGTTACTCGAGGAGTTGAAAACATGTTCGTTAAAATCTGTGGACTAAAGACAACGGAAGCTGTTCAGGCGGCGGTCGAGGCAGGAGCGGATGCCATCGGGTTTGTCTTCGCCCCGAGTTCTCGTCAAATCGACGTGGCGACTGCGAAGACACTGGCCGCACACATCCCGGAATCGGTTCGAATCGTTGGTGTGTTTTTAAGTCCTTCAATGGAAGAGATTGAGGAAACGTTGAACGTGGGACTGACGGATTTACAAATTCACCATCGGACGCAGTCAATGGAAGAACTCCGTATCTTCGGGTTACCGATCATCGATGCGTCGACCGAGGAGACGGCAGATGTACGATTGATGGATCATCCGAATCCGGGGAGTGGACAGGTGTTAGACTGGGGCGCAATCGACCGGCCGCAGCGTCCGTTTTGGCTAGCGGGCGGGCTATCCCCGGAGAATGTGAGACAAGCGATTCAAATGATTCAACCAGACGGCGTCGACGTCTCGAGCGGTGTCGAGACGGACGGTGTGAAAGATATCGAAAAAATTCGTGCGTTCATTCAACGCGCCAAGGAGGAACTATGATGTATGCACAACCAGTGAACGGGAAGTTTGGACAATATGGTGGGAAGTACATTCCAGAGACGCTCATGCAGGCGGTCGAAGAATTAGAGGTCGCTTATGAAGAGGCGAAGCAAGATCCTGAGTTTCAAGAACGATTCTCTTCCTTATTACGTGAATACGTGGGACGTGAGACGCCACTTTATTATGCGTCGAACCTAAGTCGTCGCCTCGGGACGAATGTCTATTTGAAACGTGAAGACTTGAACCATACCGGTGCCCATAAGATCAACAATACGATCGGACAGGCGCTCCTGGCGAAACGGATGGGGAAACAGAAAGTCGTTGCGGAGACAGGCGCGGGACAACACGGTGTCGCGACGGCAACAGTATGCGCGCTACTCGATTTAGAATGTACCATCTTCATGGGTGAGGTCGACGTCGAGCGCCAAGCGTTGAACGTGTTTCGGATGGAACTTCTTGGGGCGAAAGTCGTCCCTGTCAAATCAGGCAGTCGTACCTTGAAGGATGCCGTCAATGAAGCGCTCCGTTACTGGGTCAAACATGTCGACGATACGCACTATGTGATGGGTTCCGTTCTCGGACCGCATCCATTCCCGCAGATGGTACGTGATTTCCAAAGCGTGATCGGGACAGAGACACGTCGGCAAATCCTCGAACAGACGGGACGCCTCCCGGACGCCGTCGTCGCTTGTGTCGGCGGAGGGAGCAACGCCATGGGCATGTTCTATCCATTCTTGAATGATGAGTCGGTCGCGCTCTACGGTGTCGAGGCGGCTGGAAGTGGCATTGATACGGATAAACACGCAGCAACCCTCACAAAAGGGGAAGTCGGTGTCTTACATGGGTCGCTCATGTATGTCCTGCAAGACGCAGCGGGTCAAATCGAGGAAGCCCATTCCATTTCAGCTGGACTCGATTATCCAGGGGTAGGACCAGAGCACAGTTTCTTGAAAGACATTGAGCGGGTGCGCTATGCAGCCGTCACGGATGACGAGGCACTCGATGCGTGTCTCGCCCTCAGCCGACAAGAAGGAATCATTCCTGCCTTAGAGTCTTCACACGCCCTTGCTTACGCAGAGACGCTCGCGAAGACGATGGGAGAAAACGATACACTGGTGATTTGTTTATCAGGGCGCGGAGACAAAGACGTCCATACAATCCGAGAGAAGGTGGCGACACGATGAAACTAGAGACAGCGATTCGACAGCGAGAAGGAGCGGCGTTCGTTCCGTATATCATGGCCGGTGACGGCGGGATGGACCGGCTCATCCCGACCATCGTGGAACTAGAGCGGATGGGTGCGACGGCGATTGAACTCGGGATCCCCTTCTCTGATCCGGTAGCGGATGGACCGATTATTGAGGCGGCAGGAATGCGCGCGCTTGAAGCAGGTGTGACGCTTGAAATGGTATTGAACCATTTAATAGAAGGAAATGATCAATTTAACGTTCCAATCGTCTTGATGACCTACTTGAATCCAGTGTTTCGGTTCGGAGTCCAACCGTTCTTTGATCGGGCGAACGAATGTGGGGTGAGCGGGGTCATTATTCCTGACCTTCCGTTTGAGGAGAGTCTCCAGTTATTCGCAGATGTTAATCGGCATGACGTCGCCGTCATTCCGCTCGTCACGTTGACGAGCAGTGAGGCGCGGACAACGTCCATCTTAGAAAAAGCAGAAGGATTCGTATATGCGGTCACGCTTAAAGGGACGACCGGGAAAGCAGATGTGTTCCCGGACGAGTTACTCGCCTACTTGACTCGTTTGACAGAGCAGTCACGTGTTCCCGTCTTAGCAGGATTCGGAGTCCATCGTCCGGAGCAAGTGCAGACGTTAGGACAAGCGTGTGACGGTGTCGTCGTCGGGAGTTTCATCGTCGAGGCACTTCATGAAGGACGGACAGAAGATGTTGAGACGTTGATTCAATCAGCAAAACACTTACACGCATAAGAAAACCGGCGCTTCAAATGAGGCGCCGGTTATTCGTTTACTCATAATTCCACTCGGTCTAGCCCGTCTTCACCAAATGTTTGGTCGAGTTGATCATGACGATACATCGAAGCAAGCACGTATAAGAGATCGCCTTCTTCGATGGCTGTCTGACCGTTCGGTGGAATCAAGTACTCGTTTCGGACGATGGCGTTCACGACAGTGTTTGGCGGGAGCGTGATGTCCGCGAGCGTCTTTCCGATCATAGATGAGCTGGCTGTGACCACATAAGGAACGAGCTTATGTTGAGACTGTTTGCTTGAGACGAGGGCGATTGTGTATGGGGAACGGATTTTATCCGGACCGAGCAACCCTAACTTCTCGGCAAGTGGCGTCAACGTCGTGCCTTGAATCAGGGCGCTCGTCACGACGACGAAAAAGACGGCATTGAACAACAGTTGGCTATTTTCGGTACCGGCAATAAGCGGGAATGTCGCAAGGACAATCGGCACGGCGCCTTTTAGACCAGCCCATGAGATGAACAACTTTTCTTTTCTCGTAAATGCCATGCCAAGTGTCGATAAATAGACGGCGATCGGACGTGCCAGGAACATAAGGACGAATGAGATAAGTAGTCCTTTCCAAATCAAATCCGGTTCGATGAGTTGACGAGGGAAGACGAGTAACCCAAGGATGACGAACATGATGATTTGCATGATCCATGCGAGCGCCTCTGAGAATTGGACGATCGTCACTTCATGCGCCGTGTCCGCATTTCCGACAATCATGGCGGCGATATAGACGGCGAGTAATCCGCTTCCCAATAAGTAAGCTGTGACACCATAGGTGAGGAACGCCATAGAAATCATGAGGACGGCATGTAATCCGCTCGAATCAAGTCTCAAGTGATTCAACATGAGGCGAGACAGTTGTCCAAGGATGAATCCGATTAATGCCCCGACAACGATTTGAAGGACGAACATCCAAATTCCGTCCCAGATGGTCGTATCCGGCTTCATCATGAAGTCGAGAGCGAGAATCGTCAAAAACATCGCCATCGGGTCGTTCGTGCCGGACTCGGCTTCGAGAGTCGCACCGACTTTCGGTGAGATATTCTTTCCTTTAAATGCGGCAAAGACGGCCGCTGCGTCGGTTGAACCGATAATCGCACCGAACAAGAAAGATTCAATCCAATCGAAACCAAATACGAAACGAACGGCCACAGCGACCACAGTCGTGGTAATCAATACTCCAAGCGTCGCCAGCGAGGCAGAAGGGGCGAGGACGCTCCGAATCGATGACCATTTCGTTTGAAGACCCCCTTCAAACAAAATAACAATCAAGGCAGCGACTCCAATCAACTGCGCTAAATTCGAGTCGTCAAAGAAGATGAGACCGGTAATGTCACTTCCCATGATCATGCCGATTCCCATAAATAAAATCAAGGCGGGTAAGCCGAATCGAGTTGAGATTCGCGTCGCCATGACACCGGCTACGAGAAGTAGACCGAAGAGTAATATGAGTACATCAGTACTTATAACAGGTACGGTCAAACACAACACTTCCTTTCCAAAACAATACTCTTAAGGTCATTGTACCATGAAATCGTCTGATATTTCAGAATTGAGGATTAGGCAAACCATACACATTGGAATTGTCGGTTATGGATATGGTAAAGTAAACACATCATAGAAGGAGGAATGATGATGTCTAAAATTCACGTCATTCATGAAAACGAAGAATGGACGAACCACCTTGTTCATCGTTTAGAAGAGTTGAACTTGCCATATGAATTATGGCACTTGGACCAAGGGACGATTGACCTCGAAGCCACGCCCCCGGAAGGTGTCTTTTATAATCGGATGAGTGCCTCTTCGCACACACGCGGGCATCGGTATGCACCGGAGTTGACGGAAGGTGTCCTCGCTTGGTTAGAGGCAAATGACCGGACCGTGTTTAACGGCACACGTGCCATCCGCCTCGAAGTGAGCAAAGTCAATCAATACACGGCGCTTCGCCGCGAAGGAATTCGCGTGCCGAAGACGATTGCGGCAGTCGGTAAGGCGCAAATCATCGAAGCGGCTGAGCAGTTAGGTTTGACACCGTTCATCACGAAACATAACCGTGCAGGGAAAGGGCTCGGGGTCCAATTGTTCCATACGATCGAAGGACTCAAAGAATATGTATATGGTCCCTCGTTCGAGGACTCGGTTGACGGCATCACGCTCATTCAACAGTATATCGAATCCCCAGAACCGTATATTACCCGCTGTGAATTCATCGGTGGGAAGTTCTTTTATGCGGTGCGTGTCGATACGTCGGAAGGATTCGAGCTCTGTCCGGCAGATGCCTGCTCGATTGAAGACCAGTTCTGTCCGGTCGGGGAGACGCCACCGGCGAAGTTCGAAATCGTCGAAGGATTCGATGACCCAATCATTCCAAAGCTCGAACAGTTCTTGAAAGCGAATGCGATCGATATTGCGGGGATTGAGATCATTCGAGACCTAGACGGAAACGTCTACGCCTATGACGTCAATACGAACACGAACTACAATTCCGATGCTGAAGCGAAAGCGGGACGCTATGGAATGCTTGAATTGGCTACTTTCTTAGGCGACGCACTTCACGTCACCACGACAAAATAAGGGTCAGGCGCTCGCCTGACCCTTTTGCTGTGTATGTTTGAGTTGCTCTTCAAATCGATGTTGGACTAATTCTGCTGTCGGTGCCATTCGTTCGATGAACGAATCTAAACGTTCCGCAGTGTCACGATCGGTTTCTTTAAACACGCGCATCGTTGTTCACCTCGTTAATCAGGATAACTTGCTTACATCATCCTTAATTCCCGAGGTGTTATACGCGTAAACCTTTTACACGCTAAAGAATGTGCTCAACTTTTCTTTCGGTAAGATGTTCCCAACGTAGAAGTCGCCGAACTCACCGTATTTCGCACTCACTTCATCAAAACGCATCTCGTAAACGATTTTCTTGAACTGAAGTGAATCTTCAGCGAAGAGTGTGACGCCCCATTCCCATGCGTCGAATCCAGTCGACCCACCGATGAACTGCTGAATCTTACCAGCGTAACTACGGCCGATCATGCTGTGGCGATACATGAGGTCCTTACGTTCATCCATCGACAACATGTACCAGTTGTCGCCGTCGCGACGAGCCTTGCTCATCGGATAGAAACAGATGTGTGCGGCCTTTGGAAGTGTCGGATAGAGGCGTGAACGGATATGAGGGTTTTGATACGGGTCCCCGTCTCCAGATCCGCGATACATCCCGAGCTCGATGACCGACACGTATGAATACGACGGAATCATATAGTCGTATAGCGCTGTTTTGCGGAATGCGCGCTCGACGTCTTCAAGTTCGTTGAATGTTGGACGAAGGACCATCAAGACGAGGTCCGCCTTCTGGCCGAGAATCGAGTAGAAGGCGTGGCTTCCTTCACCTTTTGCTTCCACTTCTTCAAGATCCGCGAGGAACGTCGTGAACTCCTCAATCATCTGTTCACGCTTTTCAGCATCGACGAGTTTCAAACGAGCCCAATCAATCGTGCGGAAATCATGAAGTGTATACCATCCGTCTAATGTGGCGGCGGCATGTTGTGTATCTGTTGTAGGTACTGGACGTTCTGACATAAAAAAATCTCCTTTCGGGACTTGGCTTCGCCGTCTATTTTACCATACACGCTTCACTGACTGGCAACTTTGAGGCACTGTGAGGGTTATCACGATTCATGACGGGTAAAGAACAGAGGACAGAAACATGAAAACGGCTACAAAAATGGCTGTATCAGTCGATTTGTCGAAACTGTTCTATTCATATAATGATTGATTCTAAGCGATTTATGGCGAAATGGGCAGAATAGTTTATTTTGAAAAGGGTACTGTGTATAATTGAAATCGCGTAAAGACACAAGTCAACGGCAAAACCATTAGCAGTCATGCTGTAAATTGAGAAAAGGGGTTCATTCGTTATGAAATTATTTGAAACGTTGAAGCAAAAAGTTAGCCCGGTTCGTCCGACCATCGTCTTCCCGGAAGGTATCGATGAGCGTGTTCTTGGAGCCGCTGTTCGATTGAAAGCAGACGGTATGGTAGAACCGATCGTCGTCGGTGCGAAAGCAGATCTCGAAGCGGTTGCGGCGAAACACGGTTTCGACATCTCAGGTTTGACACAATATGACCCAGCGACATACGAAGACATCGACGTTCTCGTCGAATCATTCGTCGAGCGTCGTAAAGGGAAAGCGACGGCTGAACAAGCGCGCGAACTCCTTACATCAGACGTGAACTACTTCGGAACAATGCTCGTTCACACAGGCAAAGCAGAAGGTCTTGTCTCAGGCGCGATGCACGCGACGGCTGATACGGTACGTCCGGCACTACAAATCATCAAAATGCAACCAGGCATCAAAAAGACGTCAGGTGTGTTCATCATGGTACGTGACGACGAGCAATATGTCTTCTCGGACTGTGCGATTAACATTGCACCAGACGCAGCGGACTTAGCAGAGAACGCGTTCTTGTCGGCAGCGACAGCGAAGACGTTCGGCATCGACCCACAAGTCGCACTTCTTAGCTTCTCGACGAAAGGTTCTGCGAAGTCACCTGAAACAGAGAAGGTTGTGGAAGCGACACGCCTTGCGAAAGAGAAATCACCGAACCTTCCAATTGACGGAGAACTTCAATTCGATGCGGCATTCGTCCCTAGCGTAGCGGCGAAGAAAGCACCGGGTTCTGACGTTGCTGGTAAGGCGAACGTATTCGTCTTCCCAAGTCTTGAAGCAGGGAACATTGGCTACAAGATGGTTCAACGTTTCGGTGGATTCGAAGCAATCGGTCCAATCCTTCAAGGTCTCAACAAACCAGTGAACGACTTATCACGTGGTTGTAACGAAGAGGACGTCTACAAATTGACGCTCATCACAGCAGCACAAGCAATCGATGAGCGCAACGAAGCGTAAGTCCGGAGCATCCTTCTTATAGAAGGGTGCTTTTTTTGATGGTCCGTTATAAACTATTCAAGAAAGGAGTGTTGAAATGGACGAACTAGATGAGAGCGTTTTGTTACCTGAAGGACATCGTTACGCCATGTTTGGTGGTGGGGATGATTACCCAATTAAGACGTATTATGAAGGGGTATTTGAAACGGTCTTCATCGCGTTTCATCCATTCCTTGCTCCAATAGATCACTCCGCCGCGGTTGATCGTTATGCCGATCTGGACAAAAACGAGGTCGAACAGCAATTTCGGGCCGTTACATGGGAAGAGATGAGGCGAAGACTAGGTTTTCGTGACGTGAGCCGTATCGATCATGCGCTCCGAACGATGATTAGGGCGCTAAAACCACATGTCGAAGATCGAGCAGGGGCGAATCGAATCATCGAATATTGCGAACGTGAGAATGTGCTTCCACCAGGTGAAGGGGAACTATCGGATCTACAAAAGAATCAAGTGTTGCGTGTACTTTTGGAAATGGGAGAAGGCTGGATCTGGACCGGAGACGAATTTTGTACGGAACGGCATCTCATCCATCTCAGTGAGACGCTAGCCGCTGATACGTGGGGCATGCAACATCGGACGTTTTTCGGTTACCATCATGAGTGGCTCATCGTACCACCTTGGGATAGCCATTTCACGTTGTTTTGTGGCAATCGCGCGTTGATCGAACAGGTTGTCAAACGATGCGAGCTCGAGGGGTTCTATTGTGATGCTGAGACGACGATTAACTGGAGTTTGTCGGAGCATAAGCTGAGGTAAACTAAAAGAGAAATCCAGGATTGAAAGGGGAACTATGTATGCAAAGCATCCATGCTACAGAATTAAGAGAAAAATTAGAGAATGGGGAATCTCTCCATATCATCGATGTACGCGAACAAGATGAATATGAGGCAGGGCATATCCCGAACGTACCACTCTATCCATTATCGGAATTCCCACAAGTGACAGAAAAGTTGGCACAAGACAATGTCTATCACGTGATCTGTCGTTCAGGTGGACGGAGTCAGACGGCGTGTGATTACTTAGAATCGCAAGGTTATAAAGTCGTCAATGTCGACGGCGGAATGCTCGCTTGGGACGGCGACATCGAGGCGTGATGCTAGAGAATCCTTGGGTCGTCGTACCGCTTCTCATTGCGCTCTACCTCACGGTCTATGCAGTGATGAAGCGATTTGACTGGGAGAAGTGGCGACTCGTCTGGGCAGTGTGGGTGATGCTCATCATCATCCTATTGACGATTGAACTCGTGACAAGTCTATAAAAAATGCGGAACCTTCTTTAACAGAGGTTCCGCATTTTTTATGCGTCTTGACGCTTATCGAATGTGATCGATGCGATGGCATCGTGTTGGTGAATCGACTCTTCGTTACGGCATTCGACGAAGAAGTTCACGACTTGTTTCATCTCGTACAAGTCAGCCGCGATCAAGCGGACCATGTCCTCGACGAAACGTGGATTTTCGTATGCGATTTCAGTCGCACGTTTCTCATCCGGACGCTTGAGGACAGGATGAAGTGGTGCTGAGGCGTTTGACTCCGCTGCATCGAGAAGTGCTGCACGCCAGTCGAATCCGTCCATTGACGTTTCATCAAGACCTGCTTCGATCGTGATGTATCCACGTTGGTTATGGGCACTGTATTCACTGATTTCTTTTGAACATGGGCAAAGCGTCGTGACGTTGATGACGAGACCGACTGTCACGTTTGCGACGCCCGTTTCAAGGTTGTACGTCACACGGTGCATGACATCGGCGTTCATCAAACCGCTAAGACCTGTCGCAGGTGCTTTACGCGTGAAGAACCATGGGTAACGGATTGTCAATTGACCTTCCGTTTGTTCCATCCGCTCGGCAAGCTCCTGTGCGAACTCGATCAACGAACGGTTCGATACCGTCCACCCTTGTTGATGGTACGCATCGAGCTGTTCCGTCAAACGAGACATGTTAATCCCTTTACGATCTTGAACGAGCGATGTCGTTAATTCGAATGTAGCGACCGTAGATTGGACTCCTTCTGGCGTTTCGACGTTCACAGGGTGTTTCACGTTTGAGATGCCGACACTGTCGAGGGCGAATAAAAAGTTTTTCGGTGTATTTTGTAAATCGACCATTTGTTCTTTCTCGGTCGGCTTTGTTCCTTTAATCGGTGGGACCGACCCGAACAATTTATGTCGTTCTGCTTTAGTAGGTAAAGCGACATGGCTTGTAGACATAATCGGATTCTCCTTTTTTCGAGCGGTTCAAAGGACCACTCGTTCTTGTTAGGATTTTATCACGAAATGATGGCTGAACGGGTATGATTTTGCTCTCATAACATGTTTTCAATATGCAATCGCAAAAAAATCCTCAAGATATTAAAGAAAGAGGATTGCTTTACTTTGTGAACGGGAATAAAATGGTCCTGTGAACTTAAAAAATAGATCACTATTAAATATGAAGGAACTGAAAAACAAAAGGAGATGTTTTTATGGATTGGCAGTTAGTCCTGCAGTATGCCTGGATCGTCGTCGTACTCGTCGGTTTGGAAGGCTTATTATCTGCAGACAACGCGCTCGTCTTGGCCGTCATGGTCAAACACTTGCCGCGTACAGAGCAGAAGAAGGCATTGTTCTACGGACTCTTAGGGGCGTTCGTCTTCCGATTTATCGCATTGTTCTTAATCTCGTTCTTGATCAACGTATGGCAAGTACAGGCACTCGGTGCACTTTACTTAATCGGAATGAGTGCGCGACACCTGTATATGACCTATAAGGCGAGGAAGATGGAGCCGCAACAGGAGTTGGCGGCCGAAGCGAAAGAAGAGACGGCTGTCACAGAAAAGCCGGTGTCGAAGAAAGAGTTTTGGCTCACTGTTGCGAAAGTCGAGTTTGCGGACATCGCTTTTGCGGTCGATTCGATCTTGGCAGCGGTCGCGCTTGCGGTCAGCTTGCCACCACTCGGTCTTGGTGAAATCGGTGGAATTGACTCAGGTCAGTTCTTCGTCGTCTTGACAGGTGGACTCATCGGGGTCGTCTTGATGCGATTTGCGGCACGTATTTTCGTCAAGTTGCTTCATCAACGTCCTACACTTGAAACGGCCGCCTTCATCATCGTCGGTTGGGTAGGGGTCAAATTGACGGTGCTCGTACTCGAACACCCAGGTTTCAAAGAGTTGATTGCCGGTACGCCGTTCGAATTCATGGGACTCCCAGACGGCTTCGTCCACTCGACAGCTTGGACTATCTTCTTCTGGTCGGTCATGGTCGGGATTGCGACATGGGGCTGGTTCTCATCTAAGCCGACAGCGGTTAAACATTAAATTTCAACTCATTTTTAGATGAAGTATAATTTAAAGAACTAGTCCTCTTTCATTAAATGACTAGTTCTTTTTTCATGCCTGAAAACTTATAAAATCTATAGTGATTTTAGCAGTATATTGGAGGGGCACATAATGATTGATGTAACTGATTGGGAGTTAATTGGATATGGTGAAGATAGTACTCTTGAGAAAGAAGAGTTGAAAAATAAAGAGGGAGAACAGTATTTAATTAAATATCCAAGGATTTTTGAAGTCGGTTCTTCTTGGGAAGATGTTACTGAGAAAGTAGCAGCTCAAACGGGTACGCTAATAGGATTAGATATGATGAAAGTTCAAATAGTATTTCGGAATAATCGTCGAGGGTGCCTGCTAAGAAACTTTGTAGATGACTATAAGGCTGACAATGCGTTCCCCGGTGCTTTTTTACTTCAAGCTGAGTGCCCTGATATGTACAAAAAAGTTCAAGAACGAACAATGAAGGGTACAGTACTTATAGAATACGCATTTGAGATGCTTACCAACTTATCAGTTTGGAAAATAATTAAGAAAGATTTCATTTACATGATTCTGTTCGATTTAGTGATAGGCAATCAAGATCGTCACCCATACAATTGGTCTTTATTGTACAGAGGTGATGAAGTAATGATGTCTCCTTTATATGATAATGGAGCTGCTCTGGGATTTCGTTTTGAAGATGAAAAGATTGAAGAGCTTTTAAAAGACCAAAGCAAACGCAATAAGTACTATAAAAATACTAAAGTTAAATTTGGTTTATGCGAAAAGAGCCAAGTGAAAATGATGGATTTATATACATTTTTGTATGTAGATTTTTACGACGAAGTCAAAGAGTTTAATAAAAAAATCGAAAACTTTGATTTTAATTCATTTTCACATCAAATTGAAGAAAACTGTTACTTGTCAAGAACTCAGAAAAAGTGGTTAAATCAAGTAATAGTAGAACGAATAGAGGTATTGACCCAACTATTTCAGGAAAGGGAGGGATGAAATTTGTCATACCAAAAGAAAGAACTCAATGTGATTTGGCAGGATAAAGTGACGCGCTCTTGTTTTCATATAGGTACGTTAAGTTATGACCAAGAAACGTATGTGTTTAATTACCATCGTGATGCTTCATCGTTTAAAGAGGCTTTAGAGCATGGCTATAAACCACATCCGCTCTTTCCTGATATCAACAAAATGTACACATCAAGAGAACTCTTTATTGCATTTGATCGGCGCATACCATCAAAAAATCGACAAGATTATAGTATGATCTTAAACGATTTCGGTTTAAATGAGAATGCTGAAAAAATGGATATTTTAAAAGCGACCCGAGGGAAAATTGCAAACGATACTTACTCGTTAGAAGAGCCCATCATTCAAAATGAAAATCATGAAATTCAAACGAGTTTTTATATTCAGGGAATGCGTCACCAAAATCACCTTGATCAGTTTGAAAAGAAAATTAATTATGATACAACTTTAGTTTTAAAGAAAGAACCCGAAAATCCACACGATCCTTGGGCTATTGGGATCTATACTAAACATGATACAAAATTAGGATACGTTCCAAGATACTATAGCAAGTTTATCAGTCTGCTTATGGATGTTGATACAAAGATTGACCTTCGAATAGTTTATATAAACGAAAAATCAACGCCTCACTGGTGGGTTAAAGTACATTTATGTGCACCTTTGCCTAAAGCAAATCAAACAGTTTTGGAAAAGCTCCTTATTTGAACTGGGAATTTTTGAATGATGAAAACACGGCAACCAAGAGATTTCTCCTGCTTGCCGTGTTTTCTTATGCATTCACATTTTCTTTGTCGTAAATCGGCACCCAGCCCTCAGTCGTCACGAAAATGCGAACGGCGACGACTTGACGGTCCTCTTGCAACGTGAAGTAATGACGTGTGTTGACCGGTACCGAGATGAGGTCACCCGGATTGAGCTCGATATTAAAGTATCCGCGCTCTGCATCGTCGATGGCAAAAATGCCGTGACCACTGACGATGAAACGAACCTCGTCATCTGTATGGTGATGCTCTTTTTGGAAGTTGACGAGCAGTTCATCTAAATTCGGTGTCGAATCGGATAGAGAGATGACGTCAGCCGTCTTGTAACCGCGTCGTGCTGATACATCTTGAATCTCGTCACGAAACGTCGCCAAGATGGCTTCTTTGTCTTCGTCTGTCAGTTGGTAATTTTCCTGAAGAGAAGCCGGTAACTTTGCGATATCCCATGCTTCGTAAAGAATGTCTCGTGATTCTAAAAAGTCACGTACCTCTTGTTGGTCGCTGACACGTTCTTCGGTTTGTTGAAAATAAATCGTTGCCATGTTGAATTCCTCCTTATGAATGGACGCCTAGGGCGCGTAATTTTAATGAATAGCTAAACAAAAATTCATATGCCTCTAAATAACGTTTTGCCGCAGCGGGCGTTTCGCCCCAAACGGTGATCCCGTGGTTCCGGATGAGGACGGCACCGGCATCGCCTGTGACATGTGGCGCGAACGCACGGGCGAGCGTCGGGATATCCGCGTGATTTTCGATAATGGGGATCCGGACACTTGCCGTCTCTTCCCAATAACCGAGCGCCTTGATGATTTCTTGACCTGTGAACGTCACGTGACCTTTTGCTGCATACAGTTCCGAGATGACGTTATTGTCGACCGTATGCACATGAAGCGAACAGGTTGCGTTCGAGTTGTTAAAGATATCGACATGTAGCAACGTTTCCGCGGACGGTTTGCCTGACTGTTCTCCAATCAATTGACCGGTCGCATCGACGAGGACGAAGTCTTCATTGGTACGCTTTCGTTTATCACGACCGCTTGCCGTCACGAGGAACGTCAACGGGTCGTCCGATACGCGGATCGCCAGGTTGCCACTCGTCCCGGGGAACCAATCTCGTGCGGCGAGCTCGTCTTTAATGTCGGCAAGTTCGACCCATCGTTCTTGTACGGTCATACGTTCACTCCTTTCATGTGAGCTGAAATGTCATAGAATGTCTCGAACGGAACATGTCGAATTCCTTCCGCCTCACAAAGCGAAATCAGTTGACCTCGTGCATACACGACATCGGCACGTTTGGCGATTTCAAAATCAGTGACAGAGTCCCCGATGACAATCAACGTGTCGGTAGGTGAGACAATCTGTCGAGCAATCGTCAGCTTGCAGCATCCGCAATCATTCGAACAATGAACATCACATGCATGAGGCCATGTGACGCGCGCTGTCTCTCCTGAAAAATCAACGTGATTGCAGAAGATGTGTTCCGATGCGACGTGACCTTCTAAAATCGGATGGACGAAAAAGTCCATGCCCCCACTGACGACATCAAATCGAAAGCCGTGCGACTGGGTCTCTTGCAAAAACTCGACAAACCCCGCTCGAAGCGTGATGGTCGACTGAAGAAACTCACGATACCGCTCTTGCTGGTTACTTGGGAGCAAGCTGAACATCTGACCGACGCCTTCGCGAATGGAGAGCGTTTGGTTCAACACACCATCTTTGAGTTCGACCCATTCAGGTGGGGCGAACCGTCGCATCAATGCGATGATGTTATCTTCTTCCGTGATGGTTCCGTCGAAATCACAGATGACGTGCGTACTCATCGCGCACCCCACGCATCTAATGCAGTCGATAAGGCATCAGTCTCGCTCGTCTTACCGATTGCCTGATCGATCGCTTGGCGGAACGCCCTCGCTCCGGCAGCCGCACCGTCTGGGTGTCCGTGAATCCCGCCGCCGGCATTGATGACGACATCCGTTCCGAAGTCACGAATCAAATCCGGGACGAGTCCTGGGTGAATCCCGGCAGAGGGGACCGCCAGAATCGGTTTCGTCCAATGGGGTTCCGTCGCGTACGTTTGAATCTGTTGTGTTTCGTCTTTTGGTGTCGACAGTGAACCGTATGGCGAAGGGAAGAGCGTCAAGTCCGCCCCGGCGAGTCGAATCAGTTTCCCGAAGAGTAGGGAATGACGAATCGATCCGGTCAACGCTCCTGCAAAAGCGGGATGTGCCAAAATCGGGACGTGAATCTCAGAATCTTTGGCGAGCTCTCGCAATGCGTCAAGCCCGTACGTATACACGTTGAACAACAATGCGGTCGCGCCTGCCTCAATCAATCGCTTCGCCTGGTCGCGTAAGGTGAAAACGGGTCCGCTCAACGTGACGGCGTATAGAACGGAACGACCCGTCAATTCTTTATGTTCTTGAATGATCGATGCTCCAATCCGAGCCCGTTCGAGCGATGGGGTGAGCGGATTGTCATATAAAATCTCATCGTCTTTCACGAGATCGATGCCACCTGCGAACTGGTCCCGGAGTTGTGTCGCCAAAAAATCAAGGTCCCGTCCGATGACGCCTTTGAAGATGCTCATGGCGAGCGGTCGGTCGTGTACTCGAAGGATGTCGCGGACCCCTTCGACTCCGAATGCAGCACCCGGAAAGTCCGGTGCGAGCTCCTCTGGAATCGAGAGGTCGACGAGTTTGACGTTTGGGTCGAGCGACAGTTTTCCGAATGTCGTCGTCAGGATGGACGAGAAGTCCGGTGTCACGTTATGTAGCGGGTAGCGAATCGAGAAACGGCTCGTCGTTTCCTGTTGGTAGGTATCGATGACCTCACCTCGGAACGCCTGTAGTTGATGCTGTTCGAGATGGTTCAATTCGGTCCATGTCCCGACGGTCAGCTCATGTGCGATTTTCTCAGCCACGCGTTCGACGTGATCGGTATGTTTGACTTCATAAGTCGCGATGATTCCCATAAGTTCCTCCTTTCAGGTCAAACAAAAAATGACCTCATGCCAAGGCAAGAGGTCATTCGAAAACAATGAACTCTTATCTCTCAGCGATAGCTGCAAGAATTAGCACCGTGCCATTTCTGGTCGGTTGCTGCGACATCATCGGGCTTGTCCCTCCGTCTGCTCTTGATAAGAATAGTTGTGAAGTTGTGAAATTTAATTGAATTTTCACATAGAATCGCTCACTCGTCAATTCCTTTTTTTGAGAAAAAAAGTTTGAAAATAATGTTTCTATATATGCGTGTCAAAAATAGGGAGGCGACTGAAAATAGAGGATTGACAACTAGCATGCCTAGTCCGTAATATTCGTCTCAACACGTCAAACACAATTACATCATTTACTCTTATCGCGAGTTGGCAGAGGGAATTGGCCCTAAGACGCCGCAGCAACCGACCATTTGGCACGGTGCTACATCCACCAGACACATGTCTGAAAGATGAGAGGAACAACCAATTTGGGTGTGCCTCTTTCTCGCGGAGAAAGGGGCTTTTTTCATGTATAGATTCAAGAAAGGGGAAAATCATCATGGCTTATGAGGCGTTTACAGAACAAAGTGTCGTCGACCACGTTCGACAGTTGGGGTTACTAGAAGAGGGGATTGCAGAATGTGAGGAGATTGGGGATGGAAATTTAAATCTCGTCTTTCGCATTCGTCAAGGAGAAACGTCATTAATCGTGAAACAAGCGTTGCCGTACGCAAAAGTTGTTGGAGAGAGTTGGCCGCTCACGCTTGACCGTTCGTGGATTGAACAACTGGCACTCCGTGAATTTTCTAAGGTCGTTCCTCAGTTCGTACCGGATGTACTCGGTAGCGACCGTGAACTCGCCTATACGATTTTGGAGGATCTGTCAGCGTTTGAGATTGTTCGGACGGGCTTCCTAAAAGGAGAGAGCTATCCGAATTTAGCCCGCCACGTCGGTACGTTTCTCGGTGAAACCCTGTTTGCGACGTCTGACTACGCGAACGGACCGCTCGTGAAGAAACAAATCGAAAAAGAGTATTACAATCCAGAGCTATGCGATATCACGGAAAAGCTGATTTTCACCGACCCGTATCGCGATGCAGATTCGAATCAAATCGAAGCGGCCCTTCGTCCGGATGTGGAGCAACTGTGGTCAGACCTCGCCTTGAAAATTGAAGTGACGAAATTGAAGGTTGGGTTCGTGACCAAACATGAAGCGTTGCTACATGGAGATTTACATACAGGAAGCATTTTTGCGACCCGACATGAAACGAAAATCATCGATCCTGAGTTTGCCTTTTACGGTCCGTTCGGCTTTGACATCGGTCAAATCATTGCCCATTTGGTGTTCTCAACGTATGCGCATCCGTTGAAACGATTCGAACGCTTCACAGAAGTGCTCACGGTCTGGGAGACGTTCGAAAAAACGTTCCGTACCCGCTTTACACAGGCCACAGAGCCGTTCAACACAGTAGGATTCGTGGACGAACTGTTGCCATCCATTTTGAGCGATGCGATCGGCTACGCGGGTTGCGAATTGATTCGGCGGACGGTCGGTCTAGCTGGTGTCGCCGACTTAGAGACATTGCCGGATGACCTTCGCATCGAACGGAAACGCCACGCCCTAGAACTTGGTACGCGTCTCATCAAACAGCGTCATCAGATTCAATCGATCGATCAGCTGATCCCGGTCTTGTCGGAGGTGCGCGTATGAGTGTGCAAAGTATTCATTTCGATGCCGACACGGAAGTGTTGACGATTTTAGATCAGACGCTATTGCCGCAAGAAGAGCGCTATGTCGAAGTGTTGACGCTCGAACAGGCGGAACAAGCAATCAAGTCGCTTCAAGTCCGGGGGGCACCGGCCATCGCTTATTTCGGGGCGTTTGTCCTTGCGAAAGAAGCGTCACGTCTGCAAGACAATCCATATTTTCATCTCCAATTGAATCAAGTCGGTCAACGGTTGATTGCGACAAGACCGACCGCGGTCAACTTACAGCATGTCATCGAATCACTCCTTCGACTGAATGTGGGAGAGGACTTTGAACAGATTGCAAAAGCCATCAAGCAGCGCGCGATTGAAATCTATGAACAAGACGTGGCCACGTATCGCACGATTGGGGAGCATGCGCTCACCGTGTTGCCCGCTGGAGGGAACGTATTGACGATTTGTAACGCCGGTGCCATTGCGACGTCACGGTACGGTACCGCGCTCGCGCCGTTTTATGTCGGAAAAGAGCGAGGCATCCCGTTTCGTGTGTTCGCATCGGAAACGCGACCGCTGCTTCAAGGGGCACGATTGACGGTATGGGAGCTCGACCGGGCGGACATCGACGTCACATTGATTACAGATAACATGGCGGCGTGGACGATCCAGACGAAACAAATGGATGCCATCATCGTCGGGGCGGACCGCATCACCCGTACCGGGCATACGGCCAACAAGATTGGAACACTCCAGCTCGCGATTTTGGCGAAGCATTACGGCATCCCATTCTATGTGGCAGCCCCACATTCGACATTCGATTTAGAGGCGGACGACACGATTCAAATCGAGGAACGGGACGCCCATGAAGTGACCCATATCGGGGGACACCCAACGGCACTCGTCGGCATCACCGTCTTCAATCCGGCGTTTGATGTGACCCCGCCAGAACTCATCACCGGTCTGATCACAGAAACAGGTGTGCTCGAACCGACCGAGTCGGTCATTGTACAACACGTAGGAGGAAACGCATATGTCTAAAAAAATCATCTTCTTCCTGTTGACCGTTATCTTAGCACTTGCCGGATGCACGAACGAACAGGCGCAACCAAAAACGACCGCGGCGACAAATAAAGCGGAGACGAAAACCGTCAACGTCTCAAATGAGACACTTCCGAAAAATCTAGAAGTCGCCCTCGTCATGCAGATGTCGATTGGGACATTCTCTTCGCAATATATCGAAGGGGTGATCGAGCAAGTCGAAGCGTTCGGTGGCAACGTGAAAGTGTATAACGCCGAAAATGATTTGTCGAAAATGGCGAGTTATGTCGATACGGCGACGACGCAAGGAGTCGATGTGATCTTGATTGACCACGGACGTGCCGATGCCTTGAAAGAGCCTGTTCAACGGGCGCTCGACAAAGGCATCAAAGTTGTCGCATTCGATAACGATTTGACGAATGAAGGCGTGACGGTCATCGACCAAGACGATTATTCACTCGCATGGCGCTCGCTCAAAGCACTCGCGGAAGATTTAGACGGGGAAGGGAACATCGTCACGATTTGGGTCGGTGGGTTCACGCCGATGGAACGCCGTCATACGATTTATGATGCATTCTTGAAACGGTATCCGGGCATCCAGGAAGTCGCGAAGTTCGGTTCGGCGACGAACAACACGGCGCTCGATACGCAAAGCCAGATGGAGGCGATTTTGAAGAAGTATCCAGAAGGCGAAATCGATGCGGTGTTTGCGATGTGGGACGAGTTCGCCAAAGGGGCGAGCCGTGCCATCAAGCAAGCAGGCCGTGACGAGATTGCCGTTTACGGGATTGACTTGAGTGACGAAGACTTGCAACTCATGCAAGAAGAGGGGAGTCCGTGGAAAGTGACAGCTGCCACAGATCCAGCCGAAATTGGCCGCATTCAAGTCCGATACGCTTATCAAAAAGTGGTCGGGGAAGAGACGCCTTCCATTCATTCGGTCGACCCATATCTAGTGGACCGTGATGTCTTGCCGAATGAGCCTGTCACGATGGATGACCTTGGACAGTACGTGCCAGGTTGGGGCGAATCGAATGCGGCATGGTCGGATTGGATGAAGGAGACAGACTGATGATTCGCTTGGAACGAATCACGAAACAGTATGGTGACGTCACGGTGCTCGATCAACTATCCTTCAGTTTAAAGCCGGGAGACATTCATGGACTCCTCGGTCTGAACGGGGCCGGTAAGAGTACACTCATCAAACTGCTAAACGGAACGGCTGAACCGACGTCCGGCGAGTTGTCCATTGATGGAAAATCAATCCGCCTCACTCCAGCGGAAGCGATTCGTCATGGCATCATCACAGTGTCACAAGAAGTCGATGATGCGCTCTATTTGGACTTGCCTGTATATGAGAACGTCCTTCCATGGCAGACAGTGAAACGGATTCGTCCGCAACGTTTGAAACAGCGAGCGAAACGTGTGTTGTCCCGAGTCGGTTTAGAGGTCGATCCAACGCGTCCAGCCGGTCACTTCCCGCTAAGCGTGAAACAGCGCCTTCTCATCGCTCGGGCACTCGAGAGCGATGCTAAGTATTTGCTCCTCGACGAACCGACCGCTGCCTTATCGGAAACGGATGCCGACGCCTTACTTGAATTATTACAAACGCTGGCGGCAGAAGGGGTAGGCATCGTGTTGGTCACGCATCGTTCAAACGAGCTCACACGGGTCACGTCGACCTCTACGTTTCTTCGGGACGGACGTGTCGTGTACGATGGACCGTACCAATTGCTCTCCTCAGAAGCAGTACAGACATTTTTAAATGGGACAACATTTGATGCGGCGTTAGAAAAGGCGGTGCCGGAAGACAAGATTTGTTTATCCGCGCAGTTGACCCTTCCGGCGTTCCAATCCGAGATTTCGATTGAAGCGTATCGCGGAGAAGTGCTCGGGATTGGAGGATTGACGGGGAGTGGGAAGACGGAACTGATGGAAGCTTTGTTCGGTCTTTCTGGGATTCGTCAATCCATCACAATCGATGGAAAAGAACATGTGATCAAAGAACCGACCGATGCCGTACGTGAAGGGTTTGCACTCGTTCCAGAGGAGAGACGTCGTCATGGATTATTTCTAGACGAGACGATTGAGCGGAACGTGATTGCTGTAGCAGGAAAGGCAACTCGCGTTTCGGACGTATTGGCATCGCTTCGCGTCCGTTATGCGAACGTAAAACAACCGGTTCGTGAGCTGAGTGGTGGAAATCAACAGAAGGTCGTCTTTAGCAAATGGTTACTCGAAGACCGAAACATTTATCTGCTCGACGAACCGACAAAAGGAATTGATATCGCAGCGAAACAAGACGTATATGAACGCGTCATCGCACTCGCGAAACAAGGGAAGACCGTGTTGTTCACCTCGAGTGAGCGACACGAGCTCGAACGGGTCGCCAATCGAATTCTTTGGCTCGACCGTGGACAAATTGCAGAGAAAGGAGGCGCATGACATGGCACAGTTAGTAGTCAAGGAACGAAAACGAATCAGCGGTCATATCGGTCAGTATGGAACGTTACTCGCAATCCTTGGTTTGATTGCGGTCTTTACCGTGACGAACGATCAATTTCTGACATACGCAAACTTTAGTGACATCATCAAATCGGTTTCAATCGTTTCGCTACTTGCCCTCGGCGTCACGTTTTCGCTCATCGTCGGAGGATTCGACTTGTCGGTCGGCTCGACGGCGAGTCTTGCGACAATCGGGGCAGCGGCAAGTCTCGTCCTTCATCGACAAGAGCTTCTCGTCGCCCTGCTGATCCCACTTGCACTCGGGATTCTCGTCGGGCTGTTGAACGCGCTCGTCACGATCAAATTCCGATTACCGGATTTACTAGCGACACTCGCCATCATGTACGTCATTAACGGGATTCAGTTGACGTATACGAAAGGATTCTCGATTTATGACAACATGCCGATTGAAGGGGGGACGGCGCCAGGGCGTTTCATCCCGTCATTTCTATTCATCGGTCAAGGGACGATCGGTCCGATTCCGTTCGTCGCCCTGCTCATGCTGGTGTTCTTTATCGGAGCGCATCTGTTCTTGACTTATACGCGGACCGGGCGTGAATTTTATTACGTCGGGTCGAACGCCGAAGCGGCCCGTCGTTCCGGGATCGCAGTGAATCGCATCAAGTTGTACGCCTACGTGCTCAGCGGATTGTTTGCAGCCATTGGCGGAATCATTCTTGCATCTCGAATCGGTACGGGACAAGTCTCGGCTGGAGCACCTCTTTTGATGGACGCTGTCGCGGCTGCCTACATCGGCTACGCCGTCTTTGGGACAGGGCGCCCGAACGTGATTGGGACATTGATTGGAGCTATTTTGATTGGAATTCTCTTGAACGGACTGACGATGTGGGACGTGCCGTATTATGCGCAAGACATCGTCAAAGGGACGATTTTAATTGGAGCGCTCGGTCTTTCTTATATTCAGAAGAAACAGCGGACATGACAAAACCCCCGGACATCAGTTGTTCGGGGGTTCGCTTTGTTCACGTGTCATTGAAAGAAACGGATACACACCACCGTTCGTATCCTGCATGAACGTGTCTTGTGGGATGAAACCGAGCGACTCGTATAATCGGATGGCCCGTTTGTTGAACGTGGCGACGGCAAGATATATGGTACGAGTCCCATATGTCGCCTCGATCCAATTCAGGATTGACGTGAGGAATCGATGTCCGTTGCCGCTCCCTGTCAAATCAGGGCGCATGCCGAGACCGATAGAAACAGCGTCTGCTGATTCGAATTGCAACGTGACGAAACCGATGAGTTCGTCGTCAAGAATGGCGAACGTTGTATCACCTCGCTCATCTGCATCTAAAAATGAGGCGAGATCTTCTTCGTCGGCATCCATATTGTAAAACGCGTATTCGCCTTCATAGCGCCACTCGAAGGCGATCAATTCGGCTTGCTCTTGGGTGAGTGGTTGAAACGTATGGCTCATAAAAATTCCTCGTCTCTGATCGAATTGGTCATGCTACACTCAAATCGTATCATGAAAATAAGGGGAGGGAACATGATGGCAGTCAAATTGGACATGGTCGGGATCGTCGTGACGGATATGAAGCGGTCGCTCGACTTTTATCGGGCGCTCGGGTTTGAGATTCCAGAAGCGATGAACGGAGAAGCACATGTAGAGATTGACGAAGGAGGCGTGCGTCTCGCGTTCGATACGGTGGAAGTAGCCGAATCAGTATACGGGGAATGGAAACAGGCAGACGGGCATCGGATTGAGCTTGCCTTCTTATGCGAAAGCCGTGAGTCACTGGATGCTTTATATGACTCAATCCTTGAACAAGGCTATGCGTCACATAAAGCCCCGTGGGATGCGTTTTGGGGACAACGTTACGCCATCCTGTACGATGCGGATGGGAATTTGATCAGTTTATTCGCCTCATAAAAATAATCCCGGGCCATATGGCTCGGGATTATTGATTGTCGTGGCATTCTCCCCATGAACAAAGGGCATTCATGGCAGGCTGAAGGCCGAGGGCGTCTTCAGTCAATGAATACTCGACATGGAGGTGCTTCTCGGTCGAATAGTCGACACGGCGAACCATGCCGAGCTGCTCGAGTTCACGCAATTGGTCGGTCAACACTTTTCGGCTGACGTCAGGAATCGCCCGTTGAATATCAGAAAAACGAAGCGGTCCATCTTGAAGCGTACAATACACTTGGGGGCGCCATTTGCCGCCGATAATCTCGAGTGCGCGGTTGACGGGGAACGATGTGGTCATGTTCAAAGAGCCTCACTTTCGGGTAGTTACTTCAATGTGCGTACTTTTTTTCTTGCTTCAATGACAGTATCTTATCGTTATCCGCTAATTTGAGCAAACAAAAAGGAGTAGATGAAACATGACGTATCCAAGAACATTTTCACACATCGGTCTTTCTGTGCCGAGCGTAACCGAGGCCGTTAAATTTTATGAGGACGTGATGGGGTGGTATACCATCATGACACCATCAGATGTCGTCGAGGATGATTCGCCAATCGGCGTGATGTGTACCGACGTCTTCGGACCAGGCTGGGGTAAATTCCGCATCGCCCATATGTCAACAGGCGACGGAATTGGGATCGAGTTATTCGAATTCCCGAATAACGAGACACCAGAAGATAATTTCGAGTTTTGGAAGACAGGAATCTTCCACTATTGTGTACAAGACCCTGATATCGAAGGACTTGTCGAGAAGATTGTCGCCCATGGCGGCAAACAACGGATGCCGATTCGCGAATACTACCCAGGCGAGAAACCGTATCGCATGGTGTACTGCGAAGACCCATTCGGTAACCTCGTTGAAATTTATTCACACTCATACGAACTCACATATTCGGAAGGAGCTTACTAAACATGAAAGCATGGCTACTCGACCAACCCGGTCTAGAACATCTGCATATTGGAGAAATCGACCGACCGACACCAGGAACGGGCGAACTGTTGATTCGTGTCGAAGCGGTCGCCTTGAACCCGGTCGACTATAAAGTCGGTTCAAACGGAAACCCGAACTGGGCATATCCACACATTCTCGGTGTCGATCTCGTCGGAGAAGTCGTCGAGGTCGGTTCAAGTATCGCCAACATCATTACGGGTTCACGTGTAGCCGTGCATACGGATCTTTCGAAATATGGAGGGTTTGCCGAGTACACGGTCGTTGATGCTCGTGCATGTGCGGTCGTTCCGCAAGGTGTGAGCGATGAAGCAGCGGCTTCGATTCTATGTGCCGGGATGACAGCGTATGAAGCGGTCATGCAGAAGCTGAACACGCGGGATAAGGAGACAATTCTCGTACACGCCGGAGCGGGCGGTGTCGGTGGCTTTGCGATTCAACTCGCAAAACGCCTCGGATTAAAGGTGTTCACGACGGCATCTCCGGAGAATTTTGAGTGGGTAGAATCACTCGGGGCGGACGTAGCGATTGATTATAACGTCGAGGACGTGACAGCACGCATCATGGAAGAGACGGATGGACGTGGTGTCGACTTGATTTTGAATACGGTCGGACGAGACGTTGCGACAGCTGACCTCGACCGTCTTGCGTTCAGCGGACACCTCGCCTATATCGCCGGTCCACCAGATATGACGAACATGAAAGGCTTCACGTTATCTCCTTCGATTCACGAAGTGGCACTCGGAGCGGCGCATGCGAGCGAGGACGAACATGCGATTCGCAACTTGGCATATATGGCCGAAGAGATGATGAACTTGCTCGATGCAGGTGAACTGAACGACCTCGTCACAGAAGTGCTATCGTTCGACCAATTGAAAGAAGGTCTCGAAAAACTACAAACGCGGAAAGTGCGCGGTAAACTCATCGTTCGGATTCGCGACTGAGTAAATGACTCCCTGTTATACTGACAGGGAGTTTATTTGTCGAGGAGGGGAATATATGGAGCGATTGGCAGACACGTATCGTCAGACAGCTGTTCAGTTGAGCGGTCACGGCAAACGAGAAATCGGGGTGTTGAAACGCGCGTTTGAACAGGTGCGTGACGATGAGCCGAGTGACCAGTATGGACAGGGGAAAACGATTCGACAGTTCGAAGAGAAGATGGCGCAGGTTCTTGGGAAAGAGTCGGCAGTATTCTTTCCGAGCGGCACGATGGCGCAACAGATCGCGTTACGCATTTGGTGTGACGAGACAGGGAAGAATACGGTCGCATATCATCCGCTCTGCCACCTTGAAATCCATGAGCAGGATGGCTTGAAGGAGTTACATCACATCGAACCGATTTTAGTCGGGGATGAAAATCGGTTGATGACACTCGAAGAGATTCAAGCGTTACCCGATATCGCATGTCTACTGATCGAACTGCCACAACGAGAAATCGGAGGGGAATTGCCGACGTTCGAAGAACTTGTGGCGATTCATGAACACTGTCGTGAGAAAGGAATCTATCTGCATCTGGACGGGGCACGACTGTTCGAATCGCTCCCATATTACGAAAAAGAAGCATCTGAAATCTGTGCACTTTTTGATAGCGTGTACGTCTCGTTTTATAAAGGAATTGGTGGGATTGCCGGTGCCATCCTTGCTGGACCGAAATCGTTTTGTGACACGTCGAAGGTATGGAAGCGCCGCTACGGCGGTGACTTGATCAGCCTTTATCCGTATATTCTTTCTTCCGATTATTATTACGAGATGCGGAAAGATAAGATGGCCGGCTATCGGGATGATGCCGTACAGTTGGCGGCACGATTTAACGAACTCGACGGCGTCTGGACGACGCCCCTCGTCCCGGTCACGAATATGTTCCATCTTCATTTTCAAGGGGAGAAGGAAGAACTTGGTGAGAAAATTGCGCGCATCCAAGAAGAGACCGGGATTGGTATCACTGGTTATCTCGTTGAAAAAGATGGGTTTTGTTCAACCGAAGTCAGCATCGGAGATACGTTTGAAGAAATCACATCAGAACAGCTTGACGAATTGTTTCGACAGTTCGGATAAATCAAAACATGCACCATTCCTTTTCGGGAACGGTGCATGTTTTTTTACTGGCTGACAATCGCTTCGAGACGATCAAGTTGGGAAGTGAAACCTTCGACAGCCCCCATCTCGACGACTTGTTGGAGAGCCTCTTCATTCGGGAATTCAGAGCGACTGATGAATAACGTGCCTTCCGGTGTATCGAGAAACTCATTCGTAATGGTCATGACAGGTAAGTCTGGATTGACGAGTCCGTCCGCATCTGAGAACGCATCCGTATAGACGATTCGAGAGTAGGGGTCGATGTCGATAAAGGTGGATTTGCCCCATGATTCCATGCCATAAAAGTCACCTTGATTTTTGTCGACGCACGTCATGCAGTAGTGCCAAGTGCCATTTGGTTTGAAGTCGAAACTGTATACTTTCGTCTCCCATCCAGCCGGCCCCCACCATTTCTCGAGATGTGCAGGTGTCGAGAATGCCTCAAATACAAGTTGGCGTGGTGCCTTGAACAGACGTTCCATAATCAATGTCGTGCCCTCTACATGTGATTTGACCGTACTCATGATTCATTCTCCTCTCGCGGTGACTCCGCTAAAAAAGTTTCCAGCCGATCGAGTCGCTCTGTTTCCCGAGCCATATAGGTCCGCCAAGCATCTAACGGTTCGACAGCTTGTGACTTGAGCGCATAACGTCTTCGGTTGGCATCAATGGTTACTGTGACAAGACCTGCATCATGTAAGATGCGCAAGTGCTTCGACGTCTGTGGTTGACTGATTCCAAGCTGATTGGCCATCATGCCGACCGTCCACTCTTGTTTCCGTAATAATTCGATCATCCGTAACCGGTTCGGGTCGGCTAACGCTTGAAACAAAGAAGCCAGTTTCTCTTCCATCTCTTGTCACCGTCCTCTTAGTTTAGAATATTCCCGATTTTGAATATTCTAAAACGGGAATATTAAAAGGAGCTCATGATGAATTCCTTAATGCCGATAGCCGCGGATCCAAGTCGCCATATAGACGAGTGTCGCAATGATGAGAGTAGAAGCGAGTGCATAAATTGGATAGGCGGGAAGTGTATCTTCAAACAACGGATAGAACATGAACGAACCCATAAAAATTGGGACGGAGATGCCGAACGAGATGTATGCAGCTTTTGTCGCTTTCGCTGTAATGATTTGTTCGCGCTCATCGACTTCACTGAACTCTGTCATCCGGACGGACCATTGGGCAAAGCTCAACTGCTTGTTCGGACGGGTGTTAAACGAATAGACTGTCCAAATGACGCCAAAAACAACAAGTAAAAGTAGCGGAAGCAGATTGAATTCAACTAAGAATCGGTCAGACTCGATGACGGTCTTCGACACATCGGATAAAAATGAGCTGAATAGAAATGCCATCAGAATATACAAGATGATGCTGGAAATAGACTGAACGACAACGTGTTTCATTGTGATTCCTCCTCGATTGTGAATATAGATTCGACCGGTTCCTCGAACACCCGTGCGATGTGCATCGCCAGCATGAGTGATGGTGTGTAGCTGCCTTTCTCGAGTGAGATGATCGTCTGTCTCGTCACACCGACCTTTTCGGCCAGGTCGCCTTGGGTTAACTGGTGCCGGGCACGCAGTTCTTTCACGCGATTGATCAATGGCATCGTGCCACCTCATTTCTAGTTTCTACCACAAGTGTAAAACAAACTTTACATAATGTAAAGAAGACTTTACTTAATTAGAGGTGATACAATAACGATATAGTCGAAAGGGGAGATGATAGATGAAGGCGATTGGAGGACAACATCACGTGTCAGCGATGACTGGTGACGCAAAGAAGAACTTACGATTTTATACGGAAGTACTAGGGATGCGACTCGTCAAAAAGACGGTCAACCAGGATGACCCATTGATGTATCACTTGTTCTATGCAGACGAGACGGGGACGCCCGGAACTGATTTGACGTTCTTTGAACTTCCGTTTCTCGGGCAGACGTATCGAGGGTCAAACAGTATCTCCCGAACAGCGCTCCGGGTGCCGGATGGGGCGCTCGCGTACTGGCGGGAGCGTTTGGACGCGTTCGATATAACATATGGGGAAGTCGAATCAGTGCTCGGACGGGCGACGCTCTCGTTTGAAGATCATGAAGGACAACGTCTTTGTCTCGTCGAAGGCGGGAGCGGGACACCTTGGGAAGAGGGTCCTGTGCCAACAGATGTCGGCATCTTCGGTCTCGGATTCAGTGAATGGACGGTACGGCGGATTGACAAGACGGCACGGTTGCTGACTGAAATACTCGGTTATCGATATGTGACGACATTTGAACGGGATGGTCACGATGTGCGTGTCTTTGAGACGGGAGAAGGTGGTGTGGCGACAGAGATTCATCTCGTCGATCGGCCGGATTTGTCATCGGAACGACCAGGACGGGGAAGTGTGCATCATGTGGCGATTCGAGTGGAAGAAACAGATGACATGGCGAAATGGATTGAGAAGCTTGACGCACATGACATCAGTCACTCTGGTCTCATTGACCGCTATTATTTCCAGTCGATTTATTTTCGTGAACCGAGTGGGATCTTAGTGGAACTGGCGACAGATGAACCGGGATTTGCGACGGATGAATCGGTTGAAACGCTCGGAGAACGCTTGGCATTGCCACCGTTTTTAGAGTCGAGACGAGCGGAAATCGAATCGAGACTAAAAAAGCTGTAGTCGAGTGAACATTCATAACTGTCATGAGGTGAATGAATTGGAGACGCAAGCAGTCAATCTTGTGATTGCCAGATTACTAGGTAAAATTATCGAGCAATATCCCCCTCATCAATGGATAAAAACAGAAGAGGCATTTCCGCATCCTTATCAGTATAATAAAGTGAGTTATGACTATTCTGGTGAGGTTGAACCGATGACGCTGGAAACATTTCAAGACTTGGTTAACAAGCTCGGAAATAACCATTGGTACTCATCCAAATTCGAAGAGTTGTTACACAACATTTATATCAATCAATGGGTGCCAACATTCACATCAAATTTCGGTAAGCATTGGCAATGCTACCATGACTTATTGTTTGATGCGTATAACGATTGGAAATATACACATTTTGAATTGTATGACGAAGATGGAAACGAACTCGATGAAGAGTTAGAGAATAACTTGAATGAATGTTTTGAAGATTTCATGCATCAAACGTCCCCAGAACTATATGTGAAAAAAATGATAAAACTTTGGTGGCGATGAGTCCTAAAAGCAGAGACATACAAAACCCGACGGACCATTTCAGTCCGTCGGGTTTTGTACGCCTAATAACATGGCGAGTTCGTTCGTTCGGTTGACGACGAGATCCGCAATCGTGTAACGATCGAGTACATGAAGAAACGCCAACATGGCTTCATTCAAAACACCTCGTAAATCACAGGCAGGTGCGATGACGCATCGGCCTTCCCCGAAGCATTCCACGAGTTCGAACGGTTCCATCGTCCGAACGACTTCCCCTACATTGATGTCATCCATCGGTCGTGCGAGTCGAAAGCCGCCGCCTCGACCACGCACCGATTCCAAGTAGCCATGTTTTCCGAGTTCGTATACGACCTTCATGACATGATTTTTGGAGATGTTATATTGGTCCGCCACTTCTTGAATCGTAACGAGCCGATGTGAAAACGTAGCGCTATACATCAACGTTCGTAGTGCGTAGTCACACGTTTGCGTGAGTCTCATCCATCATCACCTCTTTTTCCATTGTACAGGACAACGTCTAAAAGTGCGATTCGGACAAATGTGAAAGGGTGATGGCAGAAATGAGTCGGAATCGTGACATCTGTTTTAAAGAAGTATTTCATATATTGCTTTAAAGTGAGTTGACTCACATAATGAACGTGTACTGAACAAAAGGGGGAAATTCACATGTTAGATCAAAAAACGATTGAGATTGTAAAAGCGACGGCGCCTGTTTTGAAAGAACATGGTGTGACGATTACGAAGCATTTTTATCAACGAATGTTTGAACAAAATCCAGAAGTTCGTCACTTCTTCAACCATACGAACCAAAAGCGAGGACGTCAGCCGGAAGCACTCGCAAACGCGGTCTATGCGGCTGCGCTTCATATCGACCGGCTCGAAGCGATTCTTCCTGCCATCCAACCAGCACTTCATAAACATAAAAGTTTGAACATCCGCCCGGAGCATTATCCGATTGTTGGTGAGAACTTGCTTGCGGCGATTCAAGACGTACTCGGTGAAGCTGCAACACCTGACATCATCGATGCATGGGCAAAAGCTTACGGTGTGATTGCTGATGTCTTCATCTCACTCGAGAAAAAAATGTATGATGACGCGCCATGGGTCGGATTCAAACCGTTCGTCATCGAAGAAATCATAGTAGATACACCTGAAGTGAAGCGATTTCGTCTTGTCGCGAAAGATGGAGTTATTGGCACAGCCATCCCAGGACAATACGTCTCGGTTCAAGCGCGCATTGCGGGAGAGGACATCCTACATCACCGTCAATATAGTGTCATCGAGACGACAGATAACGGATACTGGATTGCGCCGAAAGCGGAGGGGCTCGTCTCAAACTGGCTTCATGAGCAGACGGTCGGAACAGAAGTCCCGATGAGCGCACCAGCAGGAGAATTCATCCTTGAAACGTCAAATCGTCCCCTCACACTCATCGCGGGAGGAATCGGGATTACGCCCCTCTTCAACATGGCGAAGACGGCACTCGAACAAGGACGTCCTGTCACGTTATTGCACGCTGTTCGGAGTATGGACCTCCGTCCGCTCGGAGACGAACTTGATGAACTCGTGGAGGAAGGACTTCACTTGATCACACACGTGGATGACGTATCGGGTTGCATGAATAAGTCACACCTTGAAGTACTTGATGTCGAAGGTCATGATGTCTATACGTGTGGACCGAATGCGATGATGGAGACGGTTGTACGTGTGATTCCTCAGGTACGTTATGAATTTTTCGGACCGTCTACAACGCTCGCTTTAGCATAACGAATCAAAAAAGTGTCGCAGACTTTTGATGAGTCTGCGACACTTTTATAACGAAATGGATGTAATGATTTGGTCGTTTTGATCAAGTGTTTGAATCGTCAAGGCGTCCTCGATCGAGTTATACATGTCTAAGAAAAAGAAATCACGGTTTCCACCGTTACTGGCGTCGTTGAGTATATGTTCTTCCGACCATAGTTCTCCTTCAATCTGTAACTTCGCCACCTGTTGAGCATTATGATTCAAACGAAGGCCAAGATAGTGATGTGTCCCGTCGTGGAGGTCAATATAGTCGAAAGCGTTGGAAGGGTCCGTATCAATCGTTGAGACCCCGTAACCTTCGTCATTTCGTTCTGCGATACCAAGGATTGTCTCGTCTTGATTTGTAAAGAGCGCAAAGACGGCATCGTCTTTTTCATAGTATTGATACACATTAAAGTCATCGTTAGATAAGTGACGACCGAGCTGGACTTTCTCGAATAAAGAGGTACGGAAAGCTGAAAAAACTAAGATAACACCTATGAAGAGGAGGAAGAATCCAATTTGTTTACGTTTAGCCATGAGAACAATCCTTTCATATTCCATAAGAAGTGAACACCCCATGCCTCGCCAATGCGTGCATGGGGTGTTTGAATTAGTACGTCAAGCTTGCGGCGACGATGATGCCGACGACGAGTGATGCGGCGAACAAGCTGAAACCGATCGCCATGTTGCCGTTCTCGACTTCTTTTTCTAAGTTCACGCCTGGTGTAAGGACGTATTCAAACGTCCAGAATGCCAATACTTGAGCGACAATCCCGACGAGTCCCCAGATGAATGCATCGAGCAAGTTGACGCTGTTCGCCCAAACCGTATAGATGACGATGGCAAGTCCGAGCGCTTTCCCCCAAAGTTTCAAGGCGACGGCCATGTTGCCTTCTTTGATTAACTTGCGTTCCGAATATTTGGTCGTCAGGGCGAAGATGATGAGTCCCGCGAGAATGAGACCGAATCCTGTCCCGAGGTGGGCGAGGAAGCTTAAGATTGAATCGAGTGTGATGAATGTCATGAGTTCGTCTCCTTTTGTGTAGGTGTGCCAACGGCTAAGTAGTAAGATTGATTGTTCGTGATCATGCTGCCGGCGCGAACGCCGAGTGCGGACGGGTGTCCATTCAAACAGAAACATCCAATCATGTAATGTGTCTCGACGCGACCCTTGACGGTCGTCGTCATCCGTGTCGGAAGTTCGATGAACTGTTGGTACACAGCCGTCTCTTCCGCATACGTTTGTAATGTTTCCCGGTGAAACGGTTGGCCATCTTTCGTATACAAGATGACGGAGTCTCCTTCACGTCCGAACGCCGGTTTTTTGACATAGTCCGATTCGCCGAGAAACGGTGTCTCATCTAAGTAAGTCGGTAAAAAATAGGTGTCGATGATGTCGCGCTCGGCTTCATCGAACAATGTCTCGGTCTCATACAATTCCCAAATGAGGGCTTGTACGCCTTTGGACTGCATGAGGAACGCCGAGAGCGGGTTGAGCAGCGACACATGCTTTTGCAGGTTCAGTTCAAGTAACCGAATACCGATCAAGTCTCCGTCTGCTGCCCGGTCGTCCACAAGATGCTCGATCGGATATGTTTGACGATACAAGATGTCAATCCGTTCGCCCGATGGCGTGTAGACACCGTCTTCGTCGACGAGTAGGGCGTGCAACGGTACGAATTCAGACGGTAAATCGAGCGTCTCTTGCAGAAAGCGCGCCGTCCATTTGTCTTCGATATTGTCGTCATGTGCCGTAAAGACGATTTTTGGTGTGCCTTCTCGTTCGAGTCGATTCCATGCGGCGACGATGGCCTTGCGCAGTTCGGTTTTCAGTTGGGCGGTGGCTTCCCTGTTCGGGTCGAGGAGACCGAACTCGGAAGCGACCACACCGTTCACGTCAAATAGTTCTTTAATGAACGTTGGTGTGTCCGCATTGAACTCCATCAATTTGAGTTGACCGTCTTTCATGATCCAGTCGTAACGGCCGATGATTGTTTCCTGGGAAATCGCCTTCTCCCGTAAGAACGGCAGACTCGCCTCGGGGTAACCGAGCAGTCGGAGCGTCTCGTCAGGCAGGGTGCGTAACAATTGATTCGTCTTCCGAAAAATCGAGTCAACCGCCTCGGTTGCCTCTCGGACAGAGGCAACCTGCGAGGCGGTCATCTCAAAACAATCATATAAGGCGTATTCTTCATCGTTTAAATCGGGCCAAAAATAAGGGATTTGACTGTAAAGTTCGTCACGCGTCATCCGCCGAATCCACCTTTAGAGCCACTGCCGAGTCCAGATTTTGACGACCCAGAATTAGAGCCGTTCGATACGGCACCGGTCGCACCACCGTTGGCTTTGTATGTCTTATATGACGAAGAGCTCTTCAATGCATTTTTTGAGCGGAACAGGCTACCGAGTAAGAAGTAGCTACCATAGTGCGGAGAACGGTCGTCGTCACAATAATACGACTCGGTCTCGTCATCCCAGTCCCAATCGTCACATTCGTAGCCGGTCGGTTCTTCCGGGAGTGCCGCCTCTTCATATTCGTCCCCACCACAAGCGGCAAGGGACGTGGTCAATACCGCAACGGATAGGCCGCTTAAAATTTTCTTGCTTGTCTTCATGTTGATTCCTCCAATTCATAACCAGTCGGTGTGACATAGATGACGTACACACCACGATCTTCATCTGTTTCTGCTGAATCGCGTTCATATTCTTTGCCGGCGACATATAAATACTGGCTCCCGAGCATAGCGAGCGCATCGAGGTGACGGTCGACGTAATAGGCCTCGAGTAACGGGTTGTCAAAACGGTCATCAAGTGTACGAATCTCGACCTTGATCTCACTCGTTTCGTGTTTGTCGATTGGTCCTTCTGTGTAACGGTCGACATAAATCAAGAAGTATTGATCACCTTCTAAGGCGGATGAGCGTTGTTTATAGGTTATGCCGTCTTTGACGAAAAACTCACATTCACGACGGGCCAGCACTTCATCTAATCCGAGAGACGTGTAATGGTATAGTGGTTCGAACGATAATTCATTTTTATAGAGACGATACTCTAAGACGATGGAGTTCATAAGTCAGTCCTTCCTTTTTTCTTCTTATACGGAATCACGATCAAAATGGTTTCGTGAATCTTTTTGTAGATACGTTTAGTATATAAGAGAGAAGGAGGGGGAAACAGTGCATATCTTATTTCGTTTGTGGAAAGGATTAGCGAAATTATCATTTTTAAATGTCGTCTTGGCGTCGATTGGCATCATCGTCCTAGGAACCGTGCTCGGTTATTGGTTAGAACCTGAGACATTCGGGTCATTATTTGATTCGTTCTGGTGGACGATGACGACGCTGACGACCGTCGGATATGGGGACTTTTATCCGTCCTCCGTGGCAGGACGATGGCTCGGGATATTCTTGTTCCTATTCGGGATTGGGATTATCGGGGCGTTGATTGGAAAATTGGTTGAAATCGGTGCGACGTTTCAACGGCTAAAACGGGAGGGAAGACTAGTGTATCGTGGAGAAGAACATTATGTGTATATCGGGTGGTCCCCGAAGACGAAGAAGGCAATCGATGAAGTACTTAACTACGAACCGAAAGCAGAGATTGTCTTGATTGATCAGTTAGTTGAGGAGCCGTACGTGCACGATCAAGTACACTTCGTATCAGGGGATGCTTCGGATGAAGCGGTATTGCTGCAGGCAAACGTCTTGAAGGCGCGACGCGTCGCGATTTTCGCGGATGCCCGTATCACGGAGACGTTACTCGCCGATGGGAAGTCTTTATTAATCGCCTCAGCGGTCGAGGCACTGTCTTCTGAACATCAGGTGGATTTGCACACGGTCGTTGAAGTGTGCGAAGAGCGGAATATCTCGAAATTCAAACACGTCCGCGTCGACGATTTTATTTTGGCGAACGACTCAGTCTCCCTCTTGATGGCGAAAGCGACGTTACAGCCAGGGACGACGGCGATTTTCCGTCAATTGTTAAGCAAACAGTCGGGTGGGAACATTCAAGCGTTGAAACCAAAAGTCGAGTGGCAAAATGTACGACAAGCAAATACCGCGTTACTTGAATCCGGGGTGACACTCATCGCGGTCAATGACCGATTGGATGTAGCAACGATGCTCGACTTGCCGTTACAAGATACAGACATGCTCTATGTCGTCTGTCATGACGATGTATTTGAACGATTATCGTAAGGAGTGAAACCATGCATAACGGAACGTTTATCCGAAAGATGACACGCATGCAAAACGTGCAACGATGGGACGAATATGCCCCTCATTATCATGATAATGCAGCGAGTCACAGCTTTCGTGTCGCTGTCTTCAGCTTGATCGCGGCTTATGTGGAGAAAGAGAACGGACGTAAAGTCGACTTGCTCGATTTGCTAGGGAAAGCCATTTTCCACGATATGAATGAAGTACAGACAGGCCCGATCATGCACCGGACGAAAAAAGAACCGACCTTGATCGGTCACATCGAACGTATGGAGCGAACAGCAAGCCTCGGTCTTGTCGAACTGCTGTCCCAATCGTTACGTCCTCACTTTCATCGTTTCGTTGTGGAAGCGGAAGATGACTCGTTCGAAGGGCGAATCGTGGACGGAATCGATTCATTCGATGCGATGTTGTTCGTGCGACGCGAAGTCGCGCACGGCTCTCCACACTTTGATGACAAGCTAGAAGAGATGAAAGCCGCACTCCGACATCACCCAATCGATTCGGTCCGTTGGCTGTTCGACCAGGTCGAGGCAGAGACAGACGTCTTGCGCTTCATCGAGAACGTCATGCGGATGGATAGTGTTCGTCGCTGGAAGGGTCGCTTCAACACGATTGACGACAACGATGCGATTCACGGTTTCCGGGCGGCTGCGCTCGGCATGTTCAGTGGACTCCTAGAGCGTGAGAAGTACGACGTCGATGTTGATGTCGCCGAGCTTGTCGCTCGTCTTCTCTGTCACGACTTAGTCGAAGGGGTGACCGGAGACGTACTCGGTCCGGTCAAACATTCGACGCAAGAGACAGGGGCTGCGTTCGAGGCATACGAGCGGGCAGAGAGTGAACGTCTTCTCGGATTGTTGCCGCAATATATGCAACCAGCGTTCCGTCGATATATGGCCGACTCGAAAGATGACACGTATGAGGGAATGCTCGTCGACATGATGGACAAGCTCGATGCGCTCATCAAGATGAACATGGAGCGGAAGATGAACGGGGCCGAGTATGAGGTCACGTATCGCGAGCAGCTCCGTAAAGTCCAGATGCGATATGAGAATCCAAGCATGATTTTCTTCCTGGCGTATATCTTGCATGATTTAGACTATGTCACTAGTTAAAACCGTTTATTTTGAAGTCGCATACCTAAAAGGGTGCGGCTTTTTTTATATCATTTATTGACATATATCATTTAACGATATATATTGAGTATAAGAAATATATCATTCAATGATATAGGAGGTGGAAAGATGCCGCGAACGGACTCATTGGAGTTAGGGGAACTGACGGATAGTATGTTTTATATCCTGTTGGCGCTCACGACGCCGCGTCATGGCTATTTAGTCATGCAATTTGTCGAAGAGACCACGCGAGGGCGAATGCAAATTGGTCCGGCTTCGATGTATACGATTATCAAAAAGTTGTTGAACGCCGAACTGATTGAACCGATGGATGGGGACGGAAAGAAAAAGAACTATCGAATCACGAATAAAGGCCGCTCGATTTTAACGGATGATGTGAAGAGACGACAGGCGATGGTCGAAGATGCCTGTGCCATTTTGGATATGGAGGGATTGCGATGAGACAAAAGTATATGTCGAGCTGGGGATTGGCGTTTGCCGAAGAGCGTGAGATGCGAAAACTAGAACGAATGGCGGCGAAGGGTTGGCATTTGAAGAAGTTTGCTCCGTTAGGTTACACGCTCGTTGAAGGGGAGCCGGAAGACGTTCAGTATAGTTTGGACTATCGTACTCGTCCGGACGAAGACTACTTTGACCTGTTTGCGTCGAGCGGGTGGCAACATGTCACATCGACCGGGGATGAGATTCATATTTTCAAAGGAAATCGAGATGCCAAGCCGATTTACTCGGATGTCGAAACAACAGAGGAGAAATATCATGACATGGAGCGTCAGATGGGAAGGGCTGCGCTCATCCTAGGTATTTTATGGATCGCCCTCTTTTCGTTGTTTCAGTTTGATTGGCCAATCGTCGTCGAGACGATATTGATTGGGGTTCAACTACTCGTGACGATTGGTCTCGTGTTTACGGGACTTCCGTACATCGGCTACCGTTTCAAACGAAAACGAATTAGTCGGGAAGGATGACTAGGCGGATGGCACAAGCCATCCGTCTTTGTTTCGTTCGACTGAACTATTCGAACGGAAAATAGTTAGGGAGTGAGAACTGTTTTTGGACATCGGTCTATGCAACAAAATCAAAATCCTTCACAATAATTAATGCAAGCGCTTTCATTAATTATTTTAGGAGGAATGAAGGATGTTGAAGAAACGACAAGGGATTGCCGTCCTGGCCGGAGTGACATCGATTGCACTGCTTTCAGGGCAACCGGTCGCACAGGCAGCGACCCCACAGAACGGTACGATGATGCAATATTTTGAATGGTACGTTCCAAACGATGGGCAACACTGGAACCGACTCTCGAATGATTCGCAGCATTTGAAAGACATCGGGATCTCCACGGTTTGGATTCCGCCGGCGTATAAAGGGACGTCTCAAAATGATGTTGGATACGGGGCGTATGATTTGTATGATTTAGGAGAGTTCAATCAAAAAGGGACGACTCGGACGAAGTATGGAACGAAAGCGCAGCTACAGTCGGCGATCTCGAACTTACGTGGAAAAGGAATCGGTGTGTACGGGGATGTGGTCATGAACCATAAGGGCGGAGCGGATTATACCGAGTCCGTTCAAGCGGTCGAGGTCAATCCTTCTAACCGAAATCAAGAGACGTCTGGGGAATATGCCATTTCTGCCTGGACGGGATTCAACTTTGCGGGCCGCAACAATACATACTCGCCGTTCAAGTGGCGTTGGTATCACTTTGACGGGACTGACTGGGATCAGTCACGGAGTTTGAGCCGTATCTACAAATTCAAGAGCACGGGTAAAGCATGGGACAGTGAAGTGTCCGGGGAGAACGGAAATTATGACTACTTGATGTACGCCGATGTCGATTTTGAGCATCCGGAAGTACGTCAGGAGATGAAAAACTGGGGGAAATGGTACGCGGATTCGCTCGGATTGGACGGCTTCCGACTGGATGCGGTGAAGCATATCAATCATTCATACTTAAAGGAATGGGTGACGAGTGTCCGTCAGGCAACCGGGAAAGAGATGTTCACTGTTGCGGAGTATTGGAAGAATGACTTAGGGGCCATCAATGATTACTTGGCCAAGACGGGCTACACTCATTCCGTATTCGATGTACCACTCCATTACAACTTCCAAGCGGCAGGGAACGGCGGCGGTTACTATGACATGCGGAACATCCTAAAAGGCACGGTCGTCGAGCAGCATCCTACACTCGCTGTCACCATTGTCGACAACCATGACTCACAACCAGGGCAGTCACTGGAATCAACGGTCGCGAATTGGTTCAAACCGCTCGCCTATGCGACCATCATGACACGCGGTCAAGGATATCCAGCACTCTTCTACGGAGATTATTATGGAACGAAAGGGACGACGAACCGTGAAATCCCGAATATGTCAGCGTCGCTTCAGCCGATTTTGAAAGCGCGTAAAGATTTCGCCTACGGTACACAACATGACTACATCAATCACCAAGACGTCATCGGGTGGACTCGTGAAGGGGTGACGGACCGTACGAAGTCAGGTCTTGCGACGATTTTGTCGGACGGACCAGGCGGGTCGAAATGGATGTATGTCGGAAAACAGAATGCAGGAGAAGTGTGGAAGGATATGACCGATAATAACGGGCGTTTCGTGACGATCAATGCGGACGGTTGGGGCGAGTTCTTCGTCAATGGCGGCTCGGTTTCCATCTATACGCAACAATGAACTCAGGTAGACTTGTCTCTAGCAACAAGAGACAAGTCTTTTTTCTGAATTTTCACCACATAAGTTTTATACGTGATATAATGACCTAGTGTTAATTCTTGATAGGGAATGCTTCCGATCCATGAATTCACATTGAACAACGTTGGTTGTTGGTTTTATCTATATTTTTGCGTTGTGACGCTGTTGAATTCAAGGAGGTTGTTATGAGTAAAGAAAAGATTGCCCAATTAAGAAAGCACGTCTCGCCGTTTGAAAAGTCCGATATTCGGATCAGTGTACGGCAGATGATCAATACGATTTTACCGTTTCTCGTATCGTGGTTTTTAGCGTATCAACTACTGAGTGTCTCGATTTTCCTGACATTACCGTTCACGCTGATTGCAGCAGGATTTGTCGTGCGGATGTTCATCATCTTCCATGACTGTACGCACGGTTCATTCTTTAAAAATAAGAAGGCGAACGCCATTGTCGGAACCATCACAGGGGTCTTGACGTTATTCCCATACGAGAAGTGGAAGCGGGAGCATGCGATTCATCATGCATCGAGTGGAAATTTGGATAAACGGGGTGTCGGAGACATCTGGGTCATGACGATTGAGGAGTATATCGAAGCGTCAAAATGGACTCGTCTAAAGTATCGCCTGTATCGTCATCCGCTCGTCATGTTCGGTCTCGGACCGCTCTGGCTCATTCTCGTCACGAGTCGTTTCAATCGAAAGGACGCCCGGAAAAAAGAGAGACACAACACGTATCTCATCAATATCTCTCTCGTCGTCCTATATAGCGCGCTCATCTATCTGATTGGTTGGCAAGCGTTCTTGATCGTTCAAGGCACGACGATGTTCATCGCCGGTGTGCTTGGAATCTGGTTGTTCTATGTCCAGCATACGTTTGAAGATTCATACTTCGAAGATGAGCAGGAGTGGGATTATGTGAAGGCGGCCATTGAAGGAAGTTCGTATTATGAGTTGCCGAAAGTGCTTCAATGGGTGACGGGGAATATCGGATTCCACCACGTGCACCATTTGAGTCCACGCGTGCCGAACTATCATCTAGAGAAAGCACATACGTCGACACCGCCGTTACAACGGGCAACGACAATCGGACTGTTTTCAAGTTTGAAATCGTTACGTTACAAATTGTATGATGCGAACAACAAAACATTCGTCACGTTCCGAGAAGTGCGCCATCTCTTGCGCCGAACGAACGCGGCATAAAAAAAGATTGTCCCTGGTCAAAAGGGACAATCTTTTTAGCGTTTCCAGACCCATTCATCACTCTCATACTTCTTGACGAGCAAATCGATTTCGGCTCGCTGTTCTTTCGTGAAGACAAGCGGTTCGAACGTTAACGAGAACGCGTCCTTGAAGCCGGTCTCGAATGCGGCCGCTACTTCGTCAAAGGAGACGAAACGCTTTAGCGTGTCGTTCAAGGCGACGGCTTTTTCGCTGAAGCGGGTTTTTGCTTCTTGTTTCTCCGTCTCATCCATCGCGAAACAGTCGAACAACACCTCATCGTCGACAGAGAGGGGAATCGAACCGTGTTGAAGCACGGCCCCTTGATGGCGCACTTGTGCACTACCCGCAATCTTCTTCCCGTCGACAGCAAGCTCATAGTACGATGCGGCGTCGAAGCAGACGGCCGATTTTGGTTTGCGGAGCGCTTCGCGATCCTCTTCCGTCAATGGCACCGAAAATTCGGCGGGGACGCCGAGTTCGTGATATCCGCGACGAACGCCTTCCGTGAGTAGGCGATAGCTCTCGATAATATTCGTCGGGAGGGCAGGGGTCGATTCGGGCAAGATGACGCTATACGTCAACTCATCCGCATGCAACACGGCACGTCCCCCGGTCAAGCGACGAACGACCGGAATATTGTTCGCTTCGAGGGCGTCCCGGTCCAAGTCACGCGTCGCTCGCTGGAAACGTCCGACGCTGATTGCATGAGGTGCCCATGAATAAAAACGAAGCGTCGGTTTGAGCTCTCCCTTCGCGACCCAATTGGCGATGGCTTCATCAATCGCCATATTTTCGGCCGGGGAAGTCGATTCAGTTCTAAGTAAATGCCACGTCGTACCAGTCATAATCTCTCTTCTTTCTGTTAGTCGATTGGCAACATCGTGTGGCGACGCGCCTTGTGTACTTGCTCATCCGCGTGGTATGACGAACGGACGAGTGGACCAGCCTCACAATGTGAGAATCCTTTTGATAGAGCGATCTCTTTCAACTCGGCGAATTCGTCTGGATGGTAGTAACGTTCCACCTCGAGGTGTTTCTTCGTCGGCTGCAAGTATTGACCGAGCGTTAAGATGTCGACGTTGTGCGCCCGGAGGTCATCCATCGCTTCAATCAATTCCTCTTTCGTCTCCCCAAGCCCAACCATGATCGATGACTTCGTCGGGATATCCGGGTTCAATTCTTTCGAACGCTTCAAGAACTCGAGTGTGCGGTCATATGTTGCTTTCGCACGAACTCTCGGTGTGAGGCGACGGACTGTCTCTAAGTTATGGTTCATGATGTCAGGACCCGCATCAATCAACGTCTGCAAGGCAGAGAAATCACCCATCATGTCTGACGGGAGCACCTCGATCGATGTCTCCGGGTTCATGGCGCGAACCGCACGAACCGTTTCTGCGAAGACGGTAGCCCCGTAATCGTTCAAATCGTCACGTGCGACAGCCGTGATGACGACGTGTTTCAAGTTCATGAGTCGAACCGATTCGGCGACACGTTTTGGCTCTTCCCAATCGAGCTCGTTCGGTTTTCCGGTCGTGACGGCACAAAAACGGCAAGCACGTGTACAGATGCTCCCGAGAATCATGAAGGTCGCAGTCCGACGTACCGCCCAACATTCATGGATGTTCGGACATTTTGCTTCCTCACATACCGTATGTAAATTTTTCTCGCGCATCATTTTCTTTAGGCCGGTATACGTGTCGTTCGTGTTTAATTTAATCTTTAACCATTCCGGCTTACGCTTCAGTTCCCCTCTTGCCACAATAATTTCCCCCTTTTTGAAAGTTAACCTGTATCGAATTGAGTTTACCAAAAAACGAATCAAAAACGAACCACGGAAATTATTGGTTTTGCCAATACAGTTCACTGTGTATCAAAACAGAAACATTGTTTCAAAATGGTTACGCTTTCACTTGGACAATTGTTTCTAAAAAGTGGAGTTGCTATACTGTTGTTGACCACCTGAATAAGGACCAAATGTAACTGATACGATCAGGCATGGGGTGAACGAGCGTTGATGAGGCAACGCTTCTTCCTCCATGCCTTTTCGTTTGGGGGTCAGCCAAATTTGACTAAGGGGAGTGGGAACATGAACAAGGCACTGAATTGGACGGCAACACTCGGATTGACGACGGCATTGCTCGTCTCGTCGGTTCCAGCAGCAGACGCGGTCGTGGCGGAAGGGACGCCGACGATGTCGATTGACCAACGCGTCAACACGAAGCTAGAGTCGATGACGCTCGAACAAAAAATCGGGCAGATGATCATGCCGGACTTCCGATTATGGAACGGGGCGAACCATACATCTCTTGCACCGGAAGTGGCGCGTGTCATCGATCGTTTCGATCTCGGTGGAGTGATATTGTTTGCGGAGAACGTGAAGGAAACGGAACAGACGACGAAACTCGTTCATGATTTGCAAGAAGTCGTGAAACAAGATGCCAGCAATGATATCCCGTTATTTGTCACGATCGACCAAGAGGGTGGAATTGTGACACGCCTTGGGACGGGCACAAATTTACCGGGGAACATGGCACTCGGGGCCACACGTAACCGTCAATATGCCTATGATGCAGGGGAAATCATCGGTTCTGAATTGAACGCACTCGGGGTAAACGTGAACTTTGGACCGGTACTTGACGTCAACAACAATCCGGGGAATCCGGTCATCGGCGTCCGTTCGTTTTCGAGCGATCCTGAACTAGTCGGTGAACTTGGTTCCGCGATGACACAAGGGATTCAAGACCAAGGTGTTGCCGCAACGGCGAAACATTTCCCAGGTCATGGGGATACGGCCGTCGACTCGCACTACGGGTTACCGATTGTCGATAAATCACTCGACGAGTTACGCGGACTTGAGTTGTTACCGTTCAAACGCGCCATTACGGAAGGGATTGACATGATCATGACGGCGCATATCGGGATGCCACAAATCGAGGACGAGGTCGTCGAATCGGAACGCGGCACGTTCCCGCTCCCGGCGACGCTTTCGGACGATGTCATCACGGGAGTGCTTCGTGAAGAACTCGGATATGAAGGAATCGTGGTGACCGACGCACTCAACATGCAAGCCATCGCAGACAACTTTACGGAAGCAGAGGCGGTCATCAAAACGTTTGAAGCAGGGGTAGACATCGCACTCATGCCAACGATTTTACGCTCAGAGGCGGATGTGATCAAACTCGAGGCAATCTTTGAGGAAGTCATTGCGGCAGTGAAGGATGGACGTTTATCGGAGGCGACCATCGATGAATCAGTAGAACGTATTTTAAAACTGAAAGCAGAGCGTGGAATTTGGGGAGAAACGATGGACTCCACGACGCTCGAGACAAAGCTCGCAGGAGCGAACGCAGTCGTAGGTAGTGCGGAGCATAAAGCGAAGGAACGTGAAATCGCGGAAGCGGCTGTCACGCTCGTGAAGAACGAGAAGAAGACACTCCCATTTAAACCGAAAAAAGGGGACACAGTGCTCGTCTTGTCACCAGCGAAAGATCAGACGGACAGCATGGTGAAGACGATTAAGTCACTCGAGAAGAACGCGGGGAATATGAAAGACGTGAACGTCATCACGGCCAATTATTCAGCATCGACCCCACATCTAGAACAAAATCCGGCACTACGGCAACAAGTCGAGGCGGCTGACTACATCATCGTCGGTTCGAACGTGAACAACAGCGCCAAACTGAAGCCGACATCAGCTGATCATTACGTGCCGGCGGAGGTGTTCCGTTACGCAAACGAGACAGGGAAGAAGTCAGTCTTACTTAGCTTGCGCAACCCTTACGACATTGCCGTTCAACCGGATGCCCCGGCACAGCTCTTGATCTATGGATTCAAAGGCGACCCGAACGGACCGGACTCGGAAGCGGGCAATTTGAAATCGGCCGGACCGAACTTACCGGCGGGTATTCGTGCCATCTTCGGTGAAGTGAAGCCGCAAGGGAAACTGCCGGTAGATGTACCGAAGTTTGCAGACGGTGTGTTCCAAGACGAAAATTACGCGCAGTTCGGTGATGGATTTAAGAACTGGAATCGCTAAATGAAAATGAGCTCGCCCGAAAATCGGGAGAGCTCATTTTTTCATGCTTCGAAATAGGCGATGACGAGTAGACCTGGACCGGTGTGGGCACCGATGGCAGACCCGACCAGTGTCTTCGTGATGTGCTTCGGTTCGAGATGTTCGTGGACCATCTTCTCGAACTGTTCCGCTTTTTCTAGGTCGTCACCGTGACCGATGAAGAGGTCCCCGTTCTCGACGAGTGACTTCGATTCGACTGTCCATTCGACCATCCGGCGCATGACTTTTTTGTGACCGCGTACCTTTTCAATCGGGATGAGCTTGCCGTCCTCGACCGTCAATAACGGTAAAATCGTCAACAAGTCTCCGATGAAAGCACTCGCCTTCGAGACACGTCCGCCTCGCATCAAATATTCGAGCGATTCGACCGTGAACAAGTGGCGGACTTTGCCGACGAGTGAAGCGGCATATTCGACCGTTTCTTCATACGTATGATCTTGGCTATACGCTGCGACCGTTTTGACGAACAATGCCTGTCCGACAGAGGCGGTCCGTGTATCGAGAACCGTGAACGTACTGTCCGGATATTCCTCTTTCAACATTTCGCCGACCATAACAGCGGTTTGGTATGTACCGGAGAGTTCTCCGGAGAAAGCGAGGTATAAGAACGGGATTTCAGCCTCGAGATGCTGACGGAAACAGTGTTCGATTCGTGACGCCTCGATTTGGAACGTCTTTGGCGTCTTACCCTGACGCATCGCATCGTATACTTCTTTCGGTTGAATCGTTTCGCCGTCTAAAAATTCTTCGTTGTCGATGATGACACCGAGCGGTAAAATCTCAAGACCGTATTCGATGATTTGATCGTGTGTCAAATCGGCTCCGGTGTCTGTGATCAGTTTAAACATTGGATGAATCACTCCTCTGTTAGTTGTTGTTCAATGTCGCGTAACGGTTCATTCCGTTTCCACATGCGTTCGAGCTGACTTGCAAACATCGTTTGCTCGTCTGCCGTTAATGTCGCGTTTTGGAGCGAACTGACAGTGGAAAGAACGCGGTAGGTCCGAGTGAGGACATCTTGCACGGTAAGTGGGATCCCAAGCAAGTCTTCAAGTGAAGCCATCGTTTCCGGTACAATGGTTGGGTACGTGAACTTTGTCTCTTCCCCTTGGATGGCAAGGTCGTAAAAGTCACGGATGATTTCAGCACGTGCGCTTCCGCTCTGTCTTACGCTCAAGTAAATTTGAACGGCGACACCGCCACGAACGCGTCGTTGCGAAATACCTGCGAACTTTTTGCCGTCAATCGACAAGTCGAAACTTCCTGGACAGTATGAACCGACGACTTCACCTGGGACGATGTCATTCGTGACGTCTTGGAACATGTGTTGGATGAGCGAGGTCATGGCCTCATAGCCGCTGTCGATTTGAATCCCGTCCTTCTCTGGTAAAATTAAAGAAAGGTTGAGGACGTCATCGTCTAGCACCACGGCTAAACCGCCTGAGTTTCGGACGACGGGACGGAATCCATGTTCATGTAAGTAACGAATTCCCTCTTTCAAATGAGGCAGCCGAGCATCCTGGATTCCGAGTACAATCGTATCGGTGTGCACCCATGCCCGCAAGACGGCACCTCGTTCTTGCGTTGACGCACATAACGTATCATCGGTCGCAAACGATTGTTCCGCTTGAAACATCGTGCCAAGACTCGACTGATCGATGATGCGATAGCTCGGTTGTCGTAATAATGGATGGATCATATTCATTAATTCCTTTTCACAAAAAAATTTTCCTCCTCATTATAGCATGGAGGGAACGATTCGTTTGAAGTCGAATCTAGAACATAACGAAACGTAGGAGGGCATGTCATGTACTCGTCTCGAGGACAACTATCTGGATCGAAAGTATTTAAGGATCCGGTACATCGATATATTTATGTTTACGATCACCTCATTTGGGAGTTGATCAATACGAAAGAATTTCAGCGTTTGCGTCGTATCAAACAACTTGGAACGTCTTTTTTGACATTTCATGGCGCGGAGCACACGCGATTCCATCATTCTCTCGGCGTCTATGAGATTGCGCGCCAATTGGTTGACCAGTTCCAACAATATCCGGAATGGGATGACCGCGACCGTGAACTGTTGTTAGCGGCGGCGCTTTTGCACGATGTCGGTCACGGCCCATTCTCACACGCGTTCGAGCACGTCTTTTCCGTTCGCCATGAAGTGTGGACCGAGCGCATCATTTTAGGCGATACCGAGGTCAACCAAGTGTTGTCGGAGATGGGTGTCGGGTTTGCGGAAGAAGTGGCCTCCATTATCAACAAGACGCATCCGAATCGCTTGATCGTCAATATGCTCAGCTCACAGCTTGATGTTGACCGGATGGACTATTTGTTACGCGACGCTCACTTTGCGGGTGTCAGTTATGGAAAGTTTGATTTAGAACGCATGTTGCGCGTCTTGCGTCCGGATGAAGACCAAGTCGTGGTCAAGCAGTCGGGGATGCATACGATTGAAGACTATATTATGCGTCGCTATCAAATGTATTGGCAAGTGTACCTTCATCCGGCGACGCGGTCGAGTGATCTTCTCTTAAAAGCGATTCTTGAGCGGGCGCAGGAACTCTATGAGGGTGGTTATGAGTTTAACATGACTCCGAAACACTTCTTGCCGATTTTTGAACGCACCGGTATGTCACTCGAACAATATTTGAGATTGGACGAGACGGTCGTCTACTTCTATTTCCAAGAATGGATGGAAGAAGACGATGCCATTTTGGCAGATTTGGCGAGCCGATTCGTGAATCGCCGATTACTAAAATATAAGAACTTCCCGGAAGCGAATCGTGTTCGTTATATGGAGCGCTTGCGACAGACGATGGAGACGATTGGGCTTCCACCGACATACTATCTGCTTGAAGATCAGTTAAGCCAGTTGCCATATGACTTATATAAAGGACAAGGCAAATACGAGGGGATTTATCTACAGATGAATGACGGGGAGCGTAAAGAGATTTCTGAGGTCTCAATGCTCGTTCAATCGATTTTGAACTCGAGACAGTCGGACGAGAAAATTTATTATCCGGAAGATGTGTTGTTGAATTTAAAAGATTATGCGAATGAAAAATCGTGGATATTATCGACATTGAAGGACGAGTAAACACGCAAAGGGGCGTGACACGATGGAGATTGCGACACTGGTTGGTGGGATCGGGATTTTTTTACTCGGGATGACGTTACTGACAGATACGCTCAAAAAATGGGCGGGTACGCGGTTACGACATCGGTTGAATCAGTTCACCGACGGCTCTTTATCTGGAGCAGCACTGGGCGCGATGCTGACGGCCCTGTTTCAATCTTCCTCGGTGACGACACTGATGACGATTGGGTTTGTGAGTGCGGGGCTCCTGACATTCACGCAATCGTTACCTCTCGTCATTGGAGCTAATGTAGGGAGTGCGACGACGGGATGGATCATTGCCATCCTCGGCTATAACTTAGACGTGCGACAGTTGTTTCTGCCGCTCATTGGAATCGGGATGGCGTTCCGTCTCTCTCGCCCACGCCTTCGCCGAGTGGGACTGTTGCTCGTCAGTATCGGGTTGATTTTTGTTGGGATTGGGACGCTACAAGAAGCGATGCGGGATGTCGTCACGTTCTCGTTTGGCTCGGCCGGTGAGATGACCGTTCTGCATCAGGCACTTCTGATCGGAGTCGGTTTTTTGATGACCGCCGTCCTTCAGTCGTCGACGATTGGACTCGTCTTAACGATGACGACCCTTGCGACGGCGGCGATTTCGCTCCCGCAGGCTGCTTATTTAGTGCTCGGTCAGAGTGCGGGGACGAGCCTCGTCGTGGCACTCGGTTCAATCGGAGGATGGAAGTCAGCCCGACGCATTGTATTGGGGCATGCCATCTACCACGTGTCGATTGTCATCATCGGATGGCTGACGTTCCCGGTTCTCTTCGAGGTCGTCAATCGAGTAGCCGATTGGTTCAACTGGAACGATTTGTTGCGTCTCGCCTTATTCCATACGACATTCCATCTACTGGGTGTGATCTTATTCCTGCCTTTTTATCAAACATTCGCACGCCGATTATTGAAGTGGGTTCCGAGCCGCTCTGAAAAATTGACACGTCTGCTTGATAAAAACATGTCACAACTCCCGACCGTTGCTTTGGAAGCGGCACGACGTTCCTTACTTGAAATCGAGCGTTATTTAGGGAACGAGACCGAGTTGCTTGTCCGTGAGGGTCGTCTTCGTGAAGATGAGTTGACGCTCGTCGACAAGACGCTGAGCGATGTCCGTGTCTTTTTGAGCACGATACGTCTTGAGGATGATGGAAAGCAAAATGATTATGGTCAGCATCTCTCTCTCTTGCATACGATTGACCATCTCGAACGCTGGTTATACGTCTTGCGAGAAGTCGAACCGGTCCACGCCCTTCGGGACACGGACTTTTTAGCAGCACGAGAACTCGTGTTACATGAGCTTGACCTTGTGAATCAACTGAACCATCATACGCCACCGGAGGATTCAAAACTATGGAAACAGGCCTCGAAACAACTGGCGGAATATCGGAAAGCACACCGCTCGGAGCTGCTAGAAGAAACGGCGGCGAATCAGTTAGAGATGGATCAGACGATTCAAAAAGTGCAAGTACTGCTCTGGCTCGACCGTATCGGCTACCACATCTGGCGAGCGACACGTCATTTGATTAAACCGACCGTACCGAGTGAACGGTTCGACGTGAACCGAGAAGACTAAATGAACAGTGGAGGAAATAAAAATGGCAACATGGGTGACTCACTTTCGAATCGCAGAGAAAATTCTTGAAACGGATTTCTCGTTTGAACGCATACCTTTTTTAGTAGGAAATATTGGTCCGGACTGTGGATTGGTTGGAGCGGACGGACGTCCTGAACCACCTAAAACCATCACGCATTTTAAAACAGAGAACGGGATTTCCTCTGACTTGTTCAAGCAGACGTATTTAGATGGAGGCACCACGACATCGAATACAGAATGGTCTTATTTAGTCGGTTACTACCTTCATCTAGTCACAGATGAGTATTGGGTTCGATTGACCCGTGCGAAAAAAGAAGAACCGATTGTACAGGCGATCGTCGGGACACCAGACTATACCCGTTTAGTCAAAACAGACTGGTATGGGATTGACTTTGAGTACTTGGCAAAACATCCGAATCATATCTTTTGGACGGATTTCTGTCACATTGACTCGTTCGAAGACGTCTTACCGTTTTTCCCTCAAGGACAGACGGGGCAACAAATTCAAAACATCACGTCCTTCTATAAAACCCATCCGTTTGACCCCCAGCATGAATATGTATATATGTCACCTCCAGAGGTCGATGATTTCATTGAAGAGGTTCTTTTTGGGCTACAAGCGAAGATTCAAGAAGTTCAACGTATACATATTTGACGTAATGCTTAGACAAAAAAACGGACCCCGATTCAAGGAGTCCGTTCGTCGCTTACTTCTTATCTGCGTGCATGACGCCGGCTTGACCGTAATGTGTCGCATCCATCTCTTCGATGAAGACGGTGATGTTTTCTTTTGGCGCATTCGTCGTCTCGGAGACGGCATCCGTCACCTTTTCGATTAACGCACGTTTTTGTTCCACGGTACGGCCCGGGAGCATTTTTACCGTTACATAAGGCATGGGTCATTCCTCCTTTGCTGAAGTCTCTTTCATTGTAGAGAATCCCCTTCCTCTAGAAAAGAAAATTCTCATCTACCGAGAAACATGAGCTCACTTTTACCGGATTTGGGGTAATAAACAACACAGAGCGAATGTAGGAGGAATCGGGATGAAGTGGAAAGGAAGACAACAGAGCCGAAACGTCGAGGATCGACGTGGCCGTAGCATCGGAGGGAAAGGGATTGCCGGGGTCGGGGGTGGTCTCGGATTGATTCTCGTCATCGTCTTTACATTATTGAATGGGGGAAGCCCGACGGATTTCGTCAACAACATGGGACTCGGGGAACCTCAATCGGAGGGGACGTATACGGGAACTGCTCGTGAAGAGGAGATGGCAGATTTCGTAGCGGTCGTCTTGAAGGATACAGAAGAAGTGTGGACAGACATCTTCGCTGAAAATGGGATGACGTATGAAGAGCCGACGCTCGTCCTATTTTCCGGACAGGTTGAATCCGCTTGTGGTATTGCTGGCTCGGCTGTTGGTCCGTTCTATTGTCCCGGCGACCAAAAATTATATATCGATTTGAGTTTTTATGATGAACTGAGTCAACGTTTCAATGCACCAGGAGATTTCGCGATGGCTTATGTTGTCGCACACGAAGTCGGACACCATGTCCAAACGCTTCTCGGGACGACAGAAGAGATCATGCCGCTTCGGAACGAGATGAGTGAGACCGAATTCAATCGCTATCTCGTCCGCTTCGAGTTGCAGGCAGACTACTATGCGGGCGTATGGGCCCATCACGCGCAAGGGTTAGGGTATCTTGAAGCGGGGGACGTGGAAGAAGCGATGAATGCCGCGCATCAGATTGGCGATGACACGCTGCAGCGACAGGCACGTGGATATGTGACGCCAGACTCGTTCACGCATGGGACATCGGAACAACGCATGCGGTGGTTCGAGAGAGGATTTGAGAACGGATCGATTCAAGGTGGCGACACGTTCAATACGAACAACTTATAGATCGGGCGTACGCTCGATCTTTTTAGGTGATTGGAATATGGGGAAGGAATCCGCTATCATAAAAGAACAACAGTTGCAGGAAGGGGATGACCAAATGGAATCCTTACTTACGAAAATTGATTTAGCGAAAGAGGATATGACAGCGGTCGAAAAGAAAATCGCCGACTATATTTTGTCCCATTCAACACTCATTCCAAACATGACGACAAAAGAGCTTGCGCAAAAGACGGATGTATCCGAGGCGAGTATCGTTCGTTTCGCACGAGTCGTCGGGATCGATAGTTTTAAAGCGTTCAAGCTCGCGCTCGTGAAAGACTTGGCTGTCACGGAGACGACGCTGACGGACTTTAACGTCCTCCAGCAAAAGGACACGCCGTATGACTCGTTCCAAAAAGTCATCCATGTGAACAAAGCAGCCATCGAGGCGTGCGCCGAAGCGATGGACAAACGAGAACTTGAACATGCGGTGGACCTGTTCGCTCGTGCGAACCGCGTCATCTTTTACGGAGTCGGGGGGTCTTCGACGGCGGCAATTGATGCGCAATATAAGTTCACGAAACTGGGATATGCGGCCACGACCTCGCCCGATTTTCATTATATGTTGTCGCTGATTCCGCATTTAGGAAAGTCTGATGTATTCGTCGCAATCAGCACGTCCGGACGAACGAAAGATGTGCTCGAGCTCGTCCGATTTGCGAAAAAGAAACGTGTTCCGGTCATCGCCATCACCAATTTAGATAAATCACCACTCTATCGGGAAGCAGACGTACGACTCTGTACACCGAACGTGGAGAGTGACTTCCGAATCGCCAGTATCGCCTCACGGATGACGCAATTGACGATTGTCGATACGTTATATATGGGACTCCTCCACCGGAAGGGAGAAGGCTTGATTGATCGATACGCAGAAGCCCGGGATGAGATGGTGAAATTGCGCCGATGATTCGACCATACACTGCCGAGGATCGACCGGCGTTAGAAGATTTTTTAATGCATCAACATATCTTCGCTCGGTTGAATGAACAATCTGTCGAGATGTTTCGTGACGAGAACGTGGCGGATTTTGAAGCGGATGGCACCGTCAGTCTCATTATTCGTGAAGATGGACGGGTTGTCGCCATCGCGGACCTGTTGAAACGACATCCCGTGGACGGTTCGCTTTGGCTCGGATTGTTCGTCGTCGATGAGACCCTTCACGGGACTGGCTTGGCGCAAACGTTATATGAGCAAGTGGAAGAAGAGTATATGCGCCCGTATCAAATGGAGTTTCGGTTAGGCGTGCTTCCTCATAATGTTAGAGCTCGCCGATTTTGGGAGCGAAACGGATACGTGTATGAGAAGGATTCGATCACGAATAAAGGAACACGCGTGCACGTCTTGAAGAAACGACTCATTCGTTAAGAGTGAGTTTTTCTTTAAAGTTTTTTTGAAATTAAATTTCATAAAAATTAAATTATAAATTGACTTTAAATTTCAATATAGTACGATGAAATCATAGAGAAGAAAGGATGGTGGCGATGCTAGATAAATTGGCTACAGAAAGACGGAATGAACGAACGATGCACCTGGACGAGATGTCGATTGAGGAACGATTGGCGATTATGAATGCAGAGGATCAACAAGTTCCTCAAGTGATTCAAGAGCAACTCCCGGTCATCACCCAAGTCGTGGAGCGAGTCATCGCATCCTTTCGTAAAGGCGGTCGCTTGATTTATATCGGTGCAGGTACGAGCGGACGTTTAGGGATTCTAGATGCAGCAGAGTGTGTGCCGACGTTTGGAGTATCACCTAATCAAGTCATCGGACTGATTGCCGGTGGCGAACGCGCGCTCATTCAGGCCGTCGAGGGAGCAGAAGACAGTAAAGAATTGGCAGTCACAGATTTGAAAGCGCTTCACTTAACGGCGGAGGATACGGTCGTTGGGATTGCAGCGAGCGGTCGAACGCCATATGTGGTCGGAGGTCTCGATTACGCACGGGAACTCGGTGCCACAACCGCTTCGATTTCATGCAATCGCGATGCAGTCATCAGTCGACATGCCGATTATCCGATTGAAGTGGAGACGGGACCGGAAGTACTGACCGGTTCGACGAGATTGAAGGCGGGAACGGCACAAAAACTTGTCCTCAACATGATTTCGACGACGTCGATGATTGGAGTAGGTAAAGTGTATCAAAACTTGATGGTTGATGTGCAACCGACGAATGAAAAGTTAGAAGTGCGTGCCAAGCGGATGATTGCAGAAGCGACAGGGGTCGACATGGAAACGGCCGCGCGTTATTTTGTGTCATCCAAGGGGCACGTCAAAACGGCAATCGTCATGATTTTAGCGGACGTCTCTTATGAGGAGGCTGTCAAACGATTAGAGCGTGCGAACGGATTCGTCCGCGAGGCGCTATAAGGGGGAAATCGAGATGAAGAAAGAAGAGGTTTTAGCACGGGATATCCTCGCACATGTCGGGGGGAAAGAGAACATCCGTCAACTCGCGCATTGTATGACACGTGTACGATTGACGCTGAAAGATGGGACGAAGGCAGACATTGATGCACTGAAAAAGATTGACGGGGTCATGGGTGTCATCGATGATGAGACACTACAAATCGTCGTCGGTCCAGGTACCGTAAACCGGGTCGCAGATTATATGAGTCATGAGACGGGGCTCGCCATCGGGGAAGAGTCGGTAGATGCGAACTTGACGTTAGAGGAACGTGCGGCGGTCGAACGCCAGAAGGTGAAAGAAAAGCAAAAATCACCGTTCAAACGATTCCTTCGCCGCCTCGGGAACATCTTCATTCCGCTCATTCCGGGACTTGTCGCATCGGGGATCATTAACGGGGCTGCGAACTTTGCTGTCAACGCCGGCGTCGACCGGACGGAGACGTGGATGCAGATTCTACTCGTACTCGGTAGCACGGTCTTCGCGTATTTGGCCATCCTTGTCGGTTGGAACACGGCAAAAGAGTTTGGAGGAACGCCGGTACTCGGGGCGATTGCCGGGGGGATCCTGTTCAACCCGCTCCTCGCGGACATCGTCATTTACGGAGAACCGCTCGTCGTCGGGCGTGGTGGATTATTCGGTGTTATTTTTGCCGGTTGGCTCATGACGTATATCGAGAAGCACATTCGTCGCTTCATGCCGGTATCCATTGATATTATTTTCACACCACTCTTTACAGTCTTGATTGTTGGATTTACTGCTTTGTATGCAATCATGCCGGTCGCTGGCGTATTGTCAGACGGTATCATGAGAGGAATCAATGCGACGCTCGAATTTGGGGGACCTGTCGCAGGGGCACTCTTGGCCGGATTCTTCTTACCGCTTGTCATGGTCGGGTTGCATCACGGTTTGACACCAATCCATTTGGAACTGTTGAACACGGTCGGAACGACGGCCCTTCTCCCGATTTTGGCGATGGCCGGGGCGGGTCAAGTCGGTGCAGCGCTTGCCATCTTTGTGAAAACGCGCAACCCACGCCTTCGTAACATTATCAAAGGGGCCATTCCGGTCGGATTCCTCGGAATCGGGGAGCCGCTCCTATACGGGGTCACGCTTCCGCTCGGACGTCCGTTCTTAACGGCATGTCTCGGGGCTGCGGTCGGTGGCGCCTTCCAAGCGACAATGAAGACAGCGGCGCTCGGAATCGGTGTGTCGGGTCTCTCGCTCACCCCGCTGATTGATAATGGTATGTATTTGACGTACATTGCCGGATTACTGATTTCATATACGGCAGGCTTCCTGTTCACTTATTTCTTCGGTTTCAAAGAAGAGATGGCGGACGGGATTTGACAAACAAAGATGGCTCGGTCGAGTCATCTTTTTCTATACGTTTTGTGAGGAGGGAAATAGATGAGAGGGATTTCCGTTTACTTAAGTGAGGAACTGACGTCTGTGTCCATTGATTGGATCGAACGTATGCGAGAGAGCGGGTTTGCGAGTATCTTCACGTCGCTCCATATTCCGGAAGACGATCCGACAACCTATACGGAACGACTTCAGCAATTAGGTGTGTTGGCAAGGCGTCTAAAGATGGAACTCGTGGCAGATATCGCCCCGTCGTCTCTACAGACGCTCGGTAAGACCTGGGAAGATGCGCATACGCTGTTGGAGTGGGGCGTCACCGGGTTACGTGTTGACTATGGTGTCACACCGAAACAAGTGGCAGATTTGTCACGACATATGATGGTCGCCCTCAATGCGAGTACGCTCACGGAAACGCAGCTTGAAGAGATGCATCGGTATGGATTACAACGAGAACGCGTAGAAGCGTGGCATAATTTTTATCCTCGTCCGGAAACCGGGCTGGACCGTGCATGGTTTGATGAAAAAAATCTTTGGCTCCGGTCACAAGGAATCAAGGTACAAGCATTCATCCCTGGAGATGAACGGTTACGTGGCCCCCTTCATGAGACATTACCGACACTCGAGATGCACCGCCATCAGTCTCCGTTTTCGTGTTATATCGATTTACAAGCGACGGTCGATCGAATCTTGATTGGCGACCCACGTATATCCGATCAGACGATGCGACAGTTTCGGGCGTACGACGAGGGCGTCATCGTTCTTCGAGCGACCACACGAAACCATGATGATTCGCTTATAACCAGTCACACGAATCGGATGGACCCGGCTCGGGACGTCATCCGTTCGGTCGAATCGAGAGCGTATGGACGACCAGGCCATCATTTGATTCAACCGCGAGATACAGAAGAACGAGTGCTCGGCAGTATCACAATCGACAATGAACGTTACGGGCGCTATGCAGGGGAACTGCAAATAACGAAGCGGGATTTACCGGCAGATGAGCGCGTCAATGTGATCGGCAGGATCATTGAAGAAGATCGTTCATTAATCCAACAGATCGGTCCAGGGGGACGCTTCCAAATCGAGTGGGTGTGACTCAGGATTGCCACCATCCTATATCATTGTGTACAGTAGAGAGGGAGGGTGGAACATGAAAGACATTAATTTTAATATCATTTCAGACGACGCGACGGACGGGCACGGCGGTTTTGGTGTCGGTTCGCTTAGTTTAAATAACATGTCTCCGGTCATCATCGATGTCGAAGAAGGCGTTGCGACAATCGATATGGGTGCGATGCACGCCAAGTCTGCCATCGAGAAACGGATCAAGTTTTTGACGGATCCGGAAGCGGTACCGAACGGGAAACCATACTGGATCGTGTGGGTGACGGTCGGTCGGAAACGAGAAGGCTTTTACTATGGCGGCGTCGCGGCATGTGACATGTTGGTAGATGTCGAAGCGAGACGAGGCTATAAACTATTGCCTTATCACGTCAATCAAATGGACAAATCGTTGAAGGGTCGGATTTTAATCGAGATGATGGACGCTCCGTCCCGTGGCGTATTAGCGAGCTTCTTACAAGAACATCGCCCTGAGATTTGGGCAAACTCGACTGAACTTCATGCAGAGCTCGAGCGCTTAGGCGCCGAGTAAAAAGATTGGACGATTTTTTCGTCTCCAATCTTTTTTGTTTCGCATTTTTGGGAGTAACAGGAAATTATGTAACTGAAGAGATATTCATTTGTAATTGTATGAAAATTCAGTATTATGATATACTGACTACATTGTGAAAAAAAGAAAGGGTGATACGATGAGCGAAACGAAAAAAATCTTAATCGGTCTCGCGCTAGGTGTTGTAGTTGGTCTCGGATTGGCAGGATTGCCGGATTCAATTTATGAGATTGTAAATCCGTATATTTTATCTCCAGTCGGAACGATCTTTTTGAATTTAATTAAAATGTTAGTCGTGCCGATTGTCTTCTTCTCGATTATTTTAGGCGTCATGGGTCTCGGGGACCCGAAAGAGCTAGGTCGGGTCGGGACGAAGTCGATTTTGTTCTTCTTAGCGACGACAGCACTCGCAATTATGTTGGCGATGGGCGTCGCATCTGTCTTACAACCAGGGGAGCGTGGGGACTTCCAAACGACAGGTCTCGAATTTGAATCAACGGCGACCGAGGAATCGTCAAATATCGTACAGACATTCGTCAATATGATTCCGACGAATCCGATTACGGCACTCGCTGAAGGAAACATGCTTCAAATCATCGTCTTTGCAGCATTAATTGGATTTGCGTTAATCGCACTTGGGGACAAGGCGAAGACATGGCGTCAATTCGTCAAACAAGGTGATCGCATCATGATGTACCTCATCCATATCGTCATGAAGCTCGCTCCATACGGCGCATTCGCATTGATTGCTTCGGCAATCGGAGGCATCGGTCTCGACGCGGTTGTCGCAATGGCGTGGTATATGATTGCCGTCGTCTTGACGCTATTCTTACATGCAACGATTGTCTACGGGGCAGCGGTTTACTTCATCGGGAAGATGAGCCCAGTCTTCTTCTTCAAGAACTTCTATGAGGCGATGACGTTCGCGTTCTCGACTTCTTCGTCAAATGCGACGCTTCCAGTATCGATGGAAGTCGCACAGAAAAAACTCGGTGTGCCGCGTTCGATTTCGTCGTTCGTACAGCCACTTGGGGCAACGGTCAACATGGACGGAACAGCGATCATGCAAGGGGTTGCGACGATTTTCATCGCGCAAGTGTTCGCTTCTGACTTAACAATGACTCAGTTGTTGACAGTCGTCATCACAGCGGTGCTCGCTTCCATCGGTACGGCGGGTGTACCAGGAGTCGGACTCGTCATGCTTGCGCTTGTGCTTCAGTCAGTCAACTTACCGGTAGAGGGAATCGCCCTCATTATCGGGGTCGACCGTATTCTCGATATGCTTCGCACATCTGTCAACATCACGGGGGATGCGGCATGTGCAGTTGTCGTTTCGAAATTGGAAGAAAAACATTTACCACCAGTCGACGAAGACTCGTGGGATGAGGCAGGCGCGACCTCTTCATCATCGCTATGATATAGTGAAGGACCATGACAAACATGTCATGGTCCTTATTTTGTGAAGAGAAAGAGTGATGATTATGGAATGGGAACTGCTCCCGCTCCCTTTATTTTTGATGATCAGTATTTTATTGAATAGTGTGATTGCGGTCGCCGGTGTCCTCCCGAGTGCTTTTTTGACAGCCATCAATGTGAGTGTGCTCGGTCTCGTTCCGGGCATCCTCGTATCGATTGTCGGGGAGGCAGTTGGCGCTATCGTCAGTTTCATTCTTTATCGGAAGGCGTTACACCGTTATGTCTCTCCGAATGGAAGTCGATTTCAACGTCTCCGGGAGTCCGAAGGAGCCGAGGCTTGGTTTCTCGTCCTCGGGATGCGTCTCATGCCGTTTGTCCCCTCTGGTCTTGTCACGTTATCGGCAGCGTTCAGTCGCATGACGCTTGCCTCGTTCGCTGTCGCGAGCACAATCGGAAAGATTCCTGCCTTGGTCATGGAAGGACTGGCAGTGACGGCAGCGATGCAGTTGACGATCGGATGGCAGCTGTTTTTAGTTGGCGTCGTCGCCATTACGTATCTTGTGTGGCGAATGCGTCAAAGAAGTGGCGAGAAAATGTGACAAAACGCTTCGACGAAACGTTTGCCGGTCGTCTTTTTCCGCAGCATGGTCCAATCGATTAAAATAGACTCTTCAAAATCCTTTAAGAATGCCTCATGCAGTTCTTGAATGGATGTAGTATCGAATTGGGCAATCATCATCTCGTGGTTTAGAAACATACTACGAAAATCGAAGTTGGCTGACCCGACGAGGGCAACTTTGCCATCAATCAGTAGTGTTTTCGCATGGATAAAATGGCGATTGTATTTATAAATTTTGATATTGCGCTTCAACAATTGTTCAAAATAATACTCGGTCGCATGGAAGCTGAACCATTCGTCTCCTTTGCCCGGTACAACGATTCGGACATCGATGCCACTACGACCTGCGACTTCAAGAATGGCCAATAGTTCAGGTGGGGGGACAAGGTATGGGGTGGTGAGCCAAATCGATTCTTTGGCATCCATCAACAGACGCATGAGTCCATCGCGAATCGTGACGTCTTTACCAGGCGATGTGACGAGTAGTTGTGTCGCACCGTTTTGCCCTTTCGGTTCATTCACAAAGTACTGAGAGAGGTGCTCTTCATCTGCGAACAAATCCCATGTTTCATCACTCGTCCCTTGTCCTGCGTATAGCCAGTTCTCGACAAAGAGCTGTTGCAATTCTCGGACGAGCGGACCTTCAAGACGGAGATGGGTGTCACGCCAAAAACCGAGTTTATCATTCTTCCCAAGATATTCATCCCCGACATTCAACCCGCCTGTTAGCGCGATTCGCCCATCCACGACAATCAGTTTTTGATGATTGCGGAAGTTGGCGTTAAACACCAGGTACGGATGCAAAACGGGGTCGAACGCCTGAACGTGGACACGGGACTCCCGTAACGGTTGGATAAACTCTTCCCCGATTTCTTGGCTACCGAGTCCGTCATACAGAAAGCGGACAATGACATTTTCATTCGATTTTTGAATGAGGGCGTCTCTAACTTTTAACGAAATGTCATCCGTCCGAAAGAGGTAGTATTGGATGTGGATATGATCGGTTGCATGGTTGATGGCGTCTAATAATGCATCAAATTTCTGTTCACCGTTGACGAGCAGTTTAGTCGAAGTATGACCATCGGCACCGGATGCGCCTAATTTTTCGAGTGTCCGTGTCAACGGGTAAGACGACACAATATCAGGTGAAGTTTCAATTTTCTCGCTTTCGATTGCTTGCCGTAGCATCCGGATCTCTGATGACGTTCGTTTGAAGCGTCGATGACGGCGTGGCGTACGGCCAAACATGACCCATGCCAAGACACCGATGAATGGAATGAAGAAGACGGTCAGTAACCAGGCGAGCTTCCCTTGAGGTTGTACTTGGTCAAATAGAATTTGCCATCCGACGACGAGCGGTGCGATGATGGCGATTCCAATTAATATAGGAATAAGGACGTCGAGCCAGAACAAGAGACCGATAAGCAAGATGACACTGATCACCATGATGATCAGTTGAATTACGCGACGTTTCAAAGGAAACACCACCTTTCTATATTTCGATGAACGATGAAAACGAGGGGGAATTCCCCCTCGTTTTTTAGTACACGCTGTTCAAAACAGCATTGATTTCATCCGCATAGCGAACGAAGAAGTACACATTCACTGCGAGAGAGAACAAGACGAGGAAGAGACCAAACTGTGCTTTGACCCGATTCCGATTCCAATAGTAGAAGACGGACAAAAGCACTGCCAGTCCCACGAATAGAGCGATGACTTCAACGATTCCCCAGACGATATCTTTGGATAAAAACATGTCGACGATTGTCATGATGACATAGATGAAGACGACTATCCCCATGATCACGACTAAAATAGCTAAAATGATACTAATCCAATCCGAGCTAACCGCGTCAATTAGGTTTTCAATGGCCATTTCATATTCGCTCACAACCGTTCCTCCTTTCGAGAGAGTGCATAACTATTCATCTCTTACCCTTTTTTTCATATCTAAAATCAAGGTTTCGTTGGCGAATGAATGAACGAAGGGAGCGGAATTTTTGAAACGACTGCAACGACTGCGAATACATAGAGCCAACTATTCGGCGGGAAAAAGAGAACGAGTAATACGATAATGGCCAGCGGTTGTCGCATCGCCGTCGCAAGTAAGGCGCTCGTCGTCAAGACGACGGAAAACGTCATATCGATGTCAAACAGTAAACTGAAAAAGTAACCGAGCGTGAATGAAGAAAAAAGAAGAGGATAGATGTGCCCGCCACGCCAACCGGTCGCTAAACAGAATGCGGTAAAGAGCAGTTTCAGTACACTAAACAAAAGAAGGGTGTAGAGCGGAATCAGACGCCACTCGTCGATATACTCAAGGATGGTTTCTTCTCCGGAGAAGAGAAGGTCCGGGTACAAGAGCGCCATCCCACCGATTCCGACTCCACCGAGCGTGGTGAGCAACAAGATGGGGACGTTCGAAAAGAGTTGCATCATGGCATGTTCACTGATTAAGTAAAGCCAGCCGAGAAGAATGCCGCTCAGGACGATCAAGATGACGGTCCAATTGAGTTGAATCGTTTCCATCTCCGGAAATTTGATAATGAATGGTGGACGCTCGTCCAGTTGGTTCAATAAATAAAACGTTCCAATCCCGGCGAGTGTCGCCAGCAGATTTAGCATCGGTTGTTTCTTCTGCTCGTTCTCCTCAGCCGCAATCGCACCAAACAGTGGTGCGTTGAAGACGATCCCGAGCACGACGGCATGACCGACTTCTTGTAATTCTCCTAATTCTTGACGGACGTGACGGATGCGATCCGAAAACCATGTTGTGAGTCCACCGACGATGCCGACGAGCGCGGCCTCAGGACCGAGGCTTGCACCTCCGATGAGGACGAGAAGGGCGGTCAACGTTGTGAATCCAATCAAGCGATAGTCGATACGACCGGTATCTTTTCGTTCTTCCATCACTTCTGGCATGAGACGAGGCATTCGTCCATACCGATGTTGCAACAGACCGATGCATACACCGGCGATAACCGGCACGAGAAACAGATAAAAAGGAATATCAAATTGCTCAGGTACCGTGTGCCATACGACGTGAATCCCTTTATAAACGACAGATAAGAACAGCCAACTTACTAAACCGATGATGACTCCAAGTGCAATTGCATACCCACTGACAATCCATGATTTCATCGACATCTCCACCTCTTTCGCTCACATCAACCTTCTATAATATGCTATCTCCTGAACATCTCTGAACGAAACCTAAAAGTAGATGAAACCATAAGGGGAGGGCGACACAATTTCTGTGACTAAAAAAGAAAAGCACCGGATGTCGACGAGGTCGATTCCTGTGCTTTTGAACGTGTTGACTTATGCGATTTCAATCTTGTATTGATTAGCAGGAGCCGGTTTTCCGAAGAAATAGCCTTGCGCTAAATCGAATCCGAGCTCACGACAGACATCTGCCTCTTCCATACGTTCTACGCCTTCAGCAAGAAGAGTGATCCCCATCGAGTGGGTCAACGCACGCACTTGTCTGAGGAAAGTGCGTTTTTCAGCGTCTTCATCACAAAACGAGATATAGGAACGGTCAATTTTGACATAGTCCGGTTCGAGTCGCTTCAACATATCGATGGTTGAGAAACCTGCCCCGACATCGTCTAGCGCGACTTTCATCCCGCGTTGTTTATAGGTCGAAAACACGTGTTGGAGATGGTCGACGTCATGTACCTTCTCCGTCTCCACGACCTCAAAGATAAAACGGTCCGGGCTGAGGTTATATCGGTCGATGATATCGAACGTGTGCTGGAGACAATAGTCCGGGTTGTAAATCGTCGAGGGTAAGAAGTTGATGAATGTCTTTTGGTGAGGGGCGACGGCTTCAAATGTCGCCTTGATTGCTTCCGCGCGGGCGCGTTGATCGAGCTTCGAATGAAGACCGAAGCGGTTTGCCGTCCGGAATAAATCATAGGGCGAGATGTTGGCGCCGCTACGGAGGAGTGCCTCGTACCCGAATGTTTCCGTAGAATCGAGGAAGATGATTGGCTGGAGGTGACTCTCGAACGTGCCGTGCTGAATCTGTTCAATGATGTGCCGATTGGCAAGCTGATCTTTTAGTGCTTCGACCTCAAGTGGAGGTGTCTGACTGTTGGAGTTATAATCGACACAGTAAACCGTCCCTTCCGCATGCAGAAGGAGCGTATCGAGTTCTTCAAATGATTTATAAGGGTATTCCTTGAATTTCGTGACGAGTGTCCCTTGAGCAATCAAAGGAATTGTTGTGTTACAAGAAGCACAGGGTGACCACATACTATTCCACCTTTCGATTCAGAATTGGTTCAATCAGTATATCGGTCGTATCTCACAAAAAACTCACATTCCGGAGACATTCATCAAAAAAATCGTGCAAAATGGGTACAGGTTTTGTATACTTCCTATCGTATGATTAAGAAGCGCCTCAAAACGCCACTCGCATACGAACAACTTTTTGAACAGAAAGGGGTTCTATCGATGGACCAAAAATTAAAATTATGGTTTACGGAGCACCAAACAGAAGATTACGGGATTACGTTCCGTGTAAACCACGTTTATGAGAGCGAACAAACGGAGTTTCAACGACTAGAGATGGTCGAAACGGACGAGTTCGGAACGATGTTGTTACTTGACGGGATGGTCATGACGACGGATAAGGACGAATTCGTCTATCACGAGATGGTCGCACACGTCCCACTCTTTACACACCCGAATCCGAAGCATGTGCTCGTAGTCGGTGGGGGAGACGGCGGTGTCATCCGTGAAATTATGAAACACCCATCAGTGGAAAAAGCGGTTCTCGTAGATATCGACGGGAAAGTTATTGAATATTCGAAGAAATACTTACCAAATATTGCGGGTGAGCTCGATAACCCGCGTGTTGAAGTCATCGTCGGTGACGGATTCATGCATATCGCGAAGTCAGAAAACGAGTACGACGTCATCATGGTCGACTCGACTGAACCGGTCGGACCAGCAGCCAACCTCTTCACAAAAGGGTTCTATGCAGGGATTTCAAAAGCGCTCAAAGAGGATGGCATCTTTGTGGCTCAAACGGATAACCCATGGTTCACACCAGAACTGATTCAAACGGTTCAACGTGACGTGAAGGAAATCTTCCCAATTACGAAATTGTACACAGCAAACGTACCGACGTATCCGAGTGGCATGTGGACGTTCACAATCGGCTCGAAGAAATACGATCCGGAACAAGTATCAGCGGAGCGTTTCCATGACATCGAAACGAAATACTACACGCCGAAGCTTCACAATGCAGCGTTCGTCCTTCCGAAATTCGTGGAGGACTTAACAAAATGATTAAGCGTTTCGATGAAGCCTACTCAGGTAAAGTGTTTATCGCCAGCCTCCCAGAGGTGACAGAGGCGAAGACGGTTCTTTACGGGATGCCGATGGACTGGACAGTCAGCTTCCGTCCAGGTTCGCGTTTCGGTCCGAACCGGATTCGTGAAGTATCGATTGGACTTGAGGAGTACAGCCCATATTTAGACGGCGACTTGGCTGATGCCGCGGTGTACGATGCAGGCGATATCCCGCTTCCATTCGGGAACGCACCGAAGTCGCTCGATATGATTGAGGCGTTCGTCAAAGATGTCGTCAAAGCAGGTAAGTTCCCACTCGGCATGGGCGGCGAACACCTTGTCACATGGCCGATCATCAAAGCGATGCACGACGTGTACGGCAACGACTTCGTCATCCTCCACTTGGATGCGCATACGGACCTTCGCGATGAGTATGAAGGCGAGCCGCTCTCACACTCGACTCCGCTCAAAAAAGCGGCAAACTTGATTGGACCATCGAACTGTTACTCGTTCGGAATCCGTTCAGGAATGAAAGAAGAGTTTGAGTGGGCACGTGAAGTCGGCTACAACATGCATCAGTTTGAAGTGATTGAACCACTCAAGCGCGTCTTGCCGACACTCGCTGGTAAAAAAGTATATGTCACGATCGACATCGACGTCCTCGACCCGTCAGCGGCACCAGGGACAGGGACACAAGAAATCGGTGGCATCTCAACGAAAGAATTGCTCGAAGCGGTACATGCGATTGCGAACGCAGACCTCGACATCATCGGTGCCGACCTTGTCGAAGTGTCACCAGCATACGATCAGTCAGACATGACAGCCATCGCAGCAGCTAAGATTCTTCGTGAGATGATGATTGGATTCGTGAAGTAAATGCGGAAAAAGGGTCAGCTGGAAATGGAACTGAGCGCTCGGATTACCCAATGGGAAAAAGAATATTTGGGTCGCGGGTCATTGACGTGTAAGGCAGACCTGCTTCGAGACCTCGCCATCGTCACACTCCAAGGCGTGTTGACGCCGGCCGAGTATGACTTGGCTACTAAGTCGTCAGGTCGCGAGCAATTGAAGAAATACCGCAACAATCTCGTCGAATCAGGGCGGAGTCAACTCGAAACGATTGTCGGGCAAGTACTTGGTCGTTCGATTGTCTCGCTCCATACGGACATCAGTACGAAAACAGGGGAGCGTCTCATCGTGTTCCGACTAGATGCCCCTTGGGATCAAACCGATTGACAACGAAACGTTACCTTCTTAAAATGAAAGGCAGAGACGTATATAGGAGCGACTGGACGAGTCATGATGAAGCGTGCTTTCGAAATCTTATGACGGAGCTACTGACCAATTCAATAAACCGACAGTTGTCGGCCTGACGGAGCGATCATTCGAGCCGTCGGCATACAGCGCACGCCTTCTTTAGGTGTGCGCTTTTTTGTCGCCAAGGAGGAAAATGTATGGAATTGTTTTTATTTTTATTGACGAGCGCCCCGGTACTACTGTTTGTGACGGGCGTCATCGCCGCAGTCGGAAAATCAAACTTAAAGATCCCGGATTCACTGAGTACGACACTCAACATTTACTTACTGCTTGCCATCGGACTGAAGGGAGGCATGGGACTCGCCTCGGTATCTTTTGAAGATATCGCATTACCGCTGACAGTGACGTTGTTGATTGGAATTTTGCTACCGCTTCTCGCGTTCTATGTCGGAGGAATGTTCAAATTCTCATTCCCCGAGCGAATTGCCATGGCTGCGACGTTCGGCTCGGTGTCACTCGTCACCTATGTGGCCGCGTCGACACAGCTCGAACGTCTCGGGATTGCATATGAACCGTTCATGACGACATTGGTCGTCGTCCTTGAAATCCCCGGTCTGATTGTGGCGTTGCTCCTATATAATCAGACGCAAGTATTCGGGATCACCGCTACGTCAGGGAAGGCGAACTCTCTATCTGTGCTACGGGAGAGTTTATTCTCGAAAAGCATCCTCTTGATGTTTGCAGGTCTGATTGTTGGACTGGTGACACCAGACGCCACACCACTCAAACCATTTTTCGTCGACTTGTTCCCGGGCGTGTTACTCCTTTTCTTATTAGGTTTAGGGGTAAAAGTCGGACAGCAATTGAAAACGGTCCCGTCATATGGACTGAAATTTATGATGATGGGGATGGTGTTTCCGTTAGTCGGGGCGCTTGTCGGCTTTATTGCAGCGGGAATCGCCAATTTATCTGATGGCGGAACGATTCTCTTGATGACACTCGCAGCGAGTGGATCGTATATCGCCGCTCCCGCCATGTTGCAAGCCTCGGTCCCGGAAGCGAAACCATCGTTTTATTTAACCCTTTCGCTTGCTGTGACGTTCCCGTTCAACTTGTTAGTTGGAATCCCACTATACATTGCCATCGTCACATGAAAAAGCGTCGACTCGGAAAGAGTCGGCGCTTTTTGTATGAGTTCATCTGTACGAGTTACTGCTTTATTTTTTGTTCTTCCATACATTTTAACGCGGCCGTCCAGCTTCCGAACAAGGCATTGATCGTTGATGTGCTCGGGACGTTTCGACCTTCGGCCCATTTCCGGTAGTGGAGGATACTAAAGTGCGGGAGCTCCGTTTTGGCTAACTGCAAGGCATCAATGACATCTTCCTCATCCCATTTACGTTTCGGAGGGGCAATGTCCAAGACAAAAAGCGCATAGCTCCATGAACCGTATTTACGAGCGATTGTCGCTACCGTCGGATAGCCTTTTTCTTGTGCCCATACGGCGTAATGTTGGGACGTGAGGCGCTCTAGCTTTTCAGAGGCTTCAATCAACGCTTGGATGATCCGTTCTTCATTGTTCCGTACCGTCGTCGTTTGAAGCTTGGCTTCGCGTAACGCATTCGACCACGAACCGAACCGGCTACTGATGAGCGTCAAGGAAGGGGCTTGAGAGATTTTTGCCCAGGCACGATACGTTTGGCTCGTGAAAAGCTCAAGTTCTTCCGAAGCCTCAATCAGTGCCGTCAAAATATCTTCATCTGAATAATAGCGATACAACATCTTAATCTCCGCCGCTTGAACGGCTTCCCGCCAAGAACCAAATTTGTAAATCACGGTCGATAGGGAAGGAACGTCTTTGTTTCGGGCCCATAGTGTGTACTGTTTTGTGTCAAATTCTTCAAGTTCATTCGCTGCTTGTCTTAGGCATGAGAGGATCTGTTGCTCTGTCCATCGTTTCATCGTGATGTCTCTCCTTTTCAGAAGCAAGTCGTGGCTTCAAAGGTCATGGTGTGGTTAAACAATGGTGGTCCTGAAGGAAAGCTCGAACATGTGTCCAGTGACGAGTGAGAAGGAAGGGAGTTGAATGGATTGACTACTTTGGGATATTGCGACATAAACAAAATTTTAAAGTGAAAATAATCCAAATGTCCTACCTTCTACTTCCCATAATACCCATATAAATTAAAAATATTCACAAAAGAAAGTAAAAACTCATTACACATTTGTTAAACCGTTTCATGACGAAATGTCATTCGTATCAAAAAGCTATTCTTTTCTTTTGAATTGTGAATCTTGAACGGGTACTTATCTAGCATCAACTTGAAGCTGATTGGGATGGAAGGTGGTGAAAGGATGAGTACTCCAACTGTTCGGTCTCCCATTGATCGAAAAAATGCGCTCTTGATGTTACTCGATATCACGATTGCAGGGCTCGCGATTTTTGTGACGTTTGACCTATTCTTTGCGAATGATCCGACGGTAACGTCTGACCCGCTAGATTTGATCACGATTCTCGGATTGAAGACGCTCGTTCTTCTCATTTTAGGATGGGTGACTCGGGTATACCGAATCGACTGGCGATACGGATCGATGCGTGAGCTGCAATTACTGGCGATTGTTTTGGTCATGAGTGACACGTTCGTCTTATTCGCATCATACGTATTATTGGATGGCTTTTCCTATCAAGCGATTTTTATTCAGAGCTTACTCGCATTTAACGGCATGTTATTTATCCGACTCGTCGCTAGGACACGATCGTTTTTCCAATTTCACGCACCGGTGTCGAATGGAAAAGCTACCTTGGTCATCGGTGGTGGGGAATCGGGTCAAAAAATCATTAAAGAACTGAAAGAACATCGAACGAATGTGCTACATGTGGTCGGGGTGTTGGATGATAATCCAATGCTTCACCGTCTCTACATTCACGGGACACCGGTCATCGGTTCAATCGATTTACTGGAACGAAAAATTGAAGAATTGAATATCGAAGTGGTCGTGTTGGCCATTCCTTCTCTTCCATATGGGGATCGAGTCCAACTATTGAAACGAATCGAAAAGACAGGCGTCGAATCCCATGCATTGCCGATGCTTGCGGAACTCGCATCCGGAAAGGTGTCATTAAATGAGATTCGTGAAGTAGCCATTGAAGACTTGCTCGGCCGTGAACCAGTTCAGCTCGACGTTTCGGAAATCTCTCAGACGTTGAGTGGATTGACCATTTTCATCTCGGGTGCGGGAGGGTCGATTGGCTCAGAGCTTTGTCGTCAATTGATGAAATTTAGTCCAGGAAAATTGATCCTGTTTGGACATGGCGAGAATAGCATATATGCAATCGATCGGGAACTTCGCTTACTCGGATCTGATACAGAGATTTGTCCTGTCATCGGTGACGTCCAAGACCGGGCACGGGTGACGGAAGTGTTTGATCAGTATCGACCGGACGTCGTCTATCATGCGGCAGCCCATAAGCACGTTCCGTTGATGGAAGACAACCCGAGAGAGGCCGTGAAAAACAATATATACGGAACGAAGAACATGGTCGAAGCCGCCGATTTCTTTGAAGTGAAGCGCTTCGTCATGATCTCTACTGATAAGGCGGTCAATCCAACAAACGTGATGGGTGCCACGAAACGAGTAGCAGAAATGATTGTCCAACAGCAGGCGCGACATAGCGAAACGACATTCTCGGTCGTTCGTTTCGGCAACGTCTTAGGAAGTCGTGGCTCCGTCGTTCCGCTCTTTAAAGAACAAATTCAGCGGGGCGGACCGATTACGGTGACGCATCCAGAGATGACCCGATACTTTATGACCATCCCGGAAGCGAGTCGCCTCGTCATTCAAGCGAGCGTACGCGCAAACGGCGGCGAAGTGTTCGTACTGGATATGGGAAATCCCGTCAAAATCGTCGATCTCGCGAAACGGATGATTACGCTAAGCGGCTTCACCCTCGAGCAAATCCCGATTCAGTTCAGTGGCATTCGTCCTGGTGAAAAATTGTTCGAAGAACTGCTTGCGACGAGCGAACATACGAATCAAGTATATGAAAAGATTTTCGTCGGATGTACAAGACCATTTAAATCGGTCGATCCAATTTTGAAAACGATTGAATATCTACTCGATCAATCGAACGGCCTCACGTCTTTCTTGTTGTTTGTCGCAAATAACGAACTGCCAGAAGAAGTGATGGAAAGTATTTTTGCACCACAAATCGAACCGGTACGGATGCGAGTCAACGAGTCAACGCAAAGGAGGAAATCGTTATGAAAAAAACAGTTCTCGTGACCGGAGTGGCCGGGTTCATCGGTTTTCATCTGGCTCGACGGTTGCTAAAAGAAGGACATCATGTCATCGGGATCGATGTGGTCAATGACTATTACGACCCGAGATTAAAAGAATCAAGACTTCATGTGTTGACGCATCCTCGTTTCAAACTCTATCGTGATGCCCTAGAAAATAAGATGGCGATCACGCGTGTCTTTGAAAAAAACCAACCTCAAATCGTGGTCAATTTGGCGGCTCAGGCCGGTGTACGCTACAGCTTAGAAAATCCGGATGCCTATATTCAATCCAACATCGTTGGTTTCTTGAACATCTTGGAGGCTTGTCGTTTCTATCCAGTAGAACAGTTGATTTATGCCTCATCGAGCTCGGTTTACGGTTCGAATCAGGCGATGCCATTTTCCGAACAACACCCGGTCGATCATCCGCTATCCTTGTATGCGGCTTCGAAGAAGGCGAATGAGTTGATGGCTCATACGTACAGCCATTTGTTCGGTCTGAAAACGACGGGCTTGCGATTCTTCAGCGTTTATGGGCCATGGGGACGCCCTGATATGGCACTATACAAATTTACGGAGGCGATTTTAAAAGGCGAACCAATCGACGTCTACAACTACGGTGAGATGGAACGAGATTTCACATACATCGACGACATCATCGAGTCGATTGTCCGACTTATGGATATCGCACCGATGGCAGACGAGGAATTTGATTATGAACATCCTCTACCTGACCGGAGTGACGTCCCGTTTCGTGTCTATAACATTGGAAATCAGCAACCGGTATCCTTGATGGATTTTATTCGGACCATCGAAGAGCGAGTCGGAAAGAAAGCCATCCTCCGCTTGTTACCACTCCAGGCGGGTGATGTACCTGCAAGTTTTGCAGACTCCTCCTCTTTGTATGAATCGATTGACTTTCAACCACAGACGTCGATTCGCGATGGCGTAAACGCGTTTATCGACTGGTACATCGCCTATCATCAAGTGTTGAAGGAGGGCATCGAGTAATGGGGATTTTACAGGATCGGATTTATGCACACTCACCGATTCGCCTCCAAAATTGGCTGGTTTCCTTATATGGAATCAAGTTATATCGGGAGCGATACGGTCAGTATTATGAGCAGGAATTGGAGCGACTGAGACGTGCTCCAAATGAAGCGTCACCTGATGCAAAACTCAATCATTTGAATCAATTCCTACAGTTTTGTAATCAACACAACGTGTACTATCAGCGACTCTTCAAAAAACACGGGGTTACCTTACCCTTAAAGAGCTTAGAAGACTTTAAGCGGATTCCCCCTTTGGAGAAAGAGACGCTTCGAACGGATGAGACCATCTTTTCTAACCTTCATGCCCCGATCATCGGCATGACGGGCGGAACGACGGGGAAATCGATTCAGGTTCGTTTCACCGAATACGATTATCAAATGCGGATGGCGCATCTCGATTTTTTTAAAGAACAACATGGTTTTCACCGCGGGATGAAGCGAGCTAGTTTTACAGGGCGGATGATTTGTCCCCGGACTCAAAAGAATGCAGTGTACTGGCGGTACAATGCCCCGATGAAGCAAATGCTCTACTCGGTCGTGCATTCGAATCCGACGACGATTCCACACTACATCGATTCGTTGAACGAATTTCAACCGGCCGCGCTCGACGGTTCACCTTCCGATATGATCGAAATCGCAAAATATTTGAAAACCCATCAAAAGACGTTATCGTTCCGACCGGTTGCTTTATTTCCGACTTCGGAGACGCTCACACCATCCGGACGACTGTTACTAGAAGAGATGTTCCAAGCGCCGGTTTACGATCAATATGCTTCCTCGGAAGGGGCTCCCATCGTCACGGAGTGCGAGTGCGGGAAGATGCACTTACGCCCTGAGATGGGAATCATCGAGACGGATGCGTTTGGAGAGGCACTCGTCACCAGTTTCACGACACATGGAACACCGCTAATTCGCTACCGCATCGGCGATCGGATGACCATCAGTGAAGCGATGTGTCCATGTGGACGGCATGACACCATTATCGAGTCCATCGACGGTCGTCAAATGAACTATGTTGAGACGCCGGAAGGCTATAAGGTGTTTGAAGGGGACTTGACGGCAGCGGTCGGCGTGTTGCCGAACTCCATTATTCAAATCCAAGTGCTACAACACAAAATAGACGAAATCGAGATGCTGTACGTGAAGGATGAAGCACGATTTGAACCTGAACATGAAGTCGCGCTCCAAAAAGAAGTCGAGCGTCTGTTTACTTCACGGATGAAAGTGCTTCTACGAGATGTGAAGAGCATCAAAAAAGAAAAGAACGGAAAAGTTCGAGTCGTGAAACGACTTTACACTTAGCGAGAGGAGACTACACCATGGCAGGGTTTGCGCTTCGTGATTTATACATGAAATCACCGATTCGATTACAACAATGGATGACGACATTATATGGAATGAAACTATGGCAAGAACGGTACGGACGCACATATGAGCGTGAGTTAGTCGTTTTAGCCAATCGTCCAAAAGATGGGGTACTTGTCGCAGCCGATCAATTGAAGCGACTCAATGCGTTTCTCGAATTCTGTGCGACGCACAATGCATATTATCAAAAACTGTTTGAAGAAAATGAGATTGTTCTTCCCCTTCAATCGATGGAAGAGTTGAAGCGCATCCCGATCCTCGAAAAAGAAACAGTTCGTAAAAATCTGGACATCCACTCGAACATCAAAACAGACATTCTTGGACGGACCGGTGGAACGACAGGGACGTCCCTACAAGTTCATTTTACGAAAGAAGACTATCAAAGACGTATGGCCCACGTTGACTTTTTCAAAGCACAGCACGGGTTTGTCAGAGGAATGAAACGAGCCAGTTTCACAGGACGGAAAATTTGTAATCCGAATCAAGAAAAACCTGTATTTTGGCGCTACAATCGACCGCTCAATCAACTGCTATTCTCGCTCTATCATGTCAATCCTCAGACCATCCCTCATTACATCGACGCATTAAATCGATTCAAGCCAGTCGTATTAGACAGTGCACCGTCTGCCATGATTGAAATCGCGAAATACATCAAAGAAAATCAGGTTCCACTTGAATTTCAATTACTGGCTATTTTTCCGACTGCCGAAACGATTACGCCTCAAGGAAGAGCCATCTTAGAAGAGGCGTTTAATGCCCCGGTCTTTGATCAGTACGCGTCTTCTGAAGGCGCGCCGATTTTAACGGAATGTACTCATGGCAATATGCATCTCCACCACGAAACAGGCGTGATCGAGTCGTATGGGGATCACGAGGAAATTTTAGTGACGAGCTTTACGACCCATGGGACACCGCTCATTCGTTACCGGATTGGCGATCGGATGAAGATTGGAGAGGGGACATGTGCTTGTGGACAGGGAGGGACGTTCGTCACTTCCATTGAGGGACGTGAAAGCAATTATGTACTCACGCCGAACAAACAAAAAATCTACGAAGGGGATTTGACGACCGTTGTCCGAGTGTTACCCAACTCGGTGATCCAAACGCAGTATCGACAACATGATTTGTATCATATCGAACTAAAATACGTCCCGGATCTTGAACGCTTCAAGCCAGAACATGAAGAGATTATGAGGAGCGAGCTTGAACTACTGTTCGGCAAAGAGGTCACGATTACGTTGACCGCCGTGCAATCGATTCCTCGAGGACCGAATGGAAAAGTCATTGTGATCGATAAAACCGCATAATTCCGAATCTCAGGAGGCAGATGGACATGGATAAACTCATCTCAGAATCACGTACAACACGAAAAACCATTGCCAATCGTCACGTAGCTGTAGTCGGACTAGGATATGTCGGACTCCCTGTCGCTGTTGCGTTAGGTGGCGTAGGAGATGTCATCGGAGTAGACATCAATGAAACGCGCATCAATGAGCTGAATCATCATCTCGACAGCACGCGAGAAGTTGAATCAGTAGATCTTGAGCAAGCAGCGGTCTTATATACGACGGATGTCGCCAAACTTGGAGAGGCGGATTTCATTATCGTGGCTGTGCCGACACCCATCAATGATCAAAATCAACCAGATCTAGGACCAATTTGTAGCGCGACTCGTGCTGTTGGAGCGCATTTGCGACCGGGCACGATTGTCGTATACGAATCTACGGTCTATCCGGGACTGACAGAGGAAGAGTGTATCCCCTTACTTGAAAAAACTTCAGGTCTCCGGGCCGGGATCGATTTTAAAGTCGGCTACTCTCCAGAACGAATCAATCCGGGCGACCGTGAGCATACATTCCGCACAATCAAAAAAGTCGTAGCTGCGGAGGATGAAGAAACACTCGATGTGGTAGCGGCTGTTTATGAGACGGTAGTCGATGCCGGCGTTCATCGTGCTTCCTCGATTAAAGTGGCTGAGGCGGCCAAAGTGATCGAGAATACACAGCGAGATTTGAACATCGCGTTGATGAATGAATTGGCCATCATCTTCGATCGCATGAACATCGATACGCTCGAGGTGTTAGAGGCTGCCGGGACGAAGTGGAACTTCCTAAACTTCCGACCAGGTCTAGTCGGTGGACATTGTATCGGCGTCGACCCACTCTATTTGACGATGAAGTCTGAAATGCTCGGTTATCATCCGGAAGTGATTTTAGCAGGTCGTCGAATCAACGAGACGATGGGACGTTTCGTCGCCACATCATTGATAAAAACGATGATCAGTCAAAACATGGCCATTCTCGGATCGCGCGTAACGGTCCTCGGGATGTCCTTCAAAGAGAACGTCAGTGATATCCGAAATTCGAAAGTGGCTTCCTTGATTCGAGAGGTCGAGGAGTTCGGCTTAGAAGTGCAAGTGTGTGACCCGCTCGTCGATCCGGAAGAGGTACGACGAGAGTATGGAATCGATGTCAAATCATACTGTGACTTAAAACCAGCGGATGTCGTCATCTATGCCGTGTCTCACGATGAATTCGTTCAAGAGGGTTGGACGATTGCGAAACGCCAGCTGAAGTTAGGTCGTGGCATCGTCATTGACTTGAAAGGCATGCTCGATCGCGCGATGAAGCCGGAGGAGGTGCACTTATGGCGCCTTTAAAAATCCTCCAGTTCTGCGCCGTCGATATGACAGCGGATGTGTTGCTACGTCCTCTCATTGAGTCGCTCAAGGCGGAAGGGCACGAAGTCGACGTCGCGTGCGCTTACGGTGATCGGACGGATCGGCTTCGGGACGAAGGCTGGGTCATTCATACGTTGCCGATTGATCGAAAGTTTAGCCCGAAGCGTAACCTACAGACCATTCAAGAGTTGGTAAGGCTATTGCGTCGTGAAAAATATGATGCCATCCATGTTCACACCCCGGTGGCCGCAGCGTTAGGACGAGTCGCGGCCCGCATTGCCAGGACACCACATATTCTCTATACGGCACATGGATTCTACTTTCATGAACGAATGGGTCGAATCGCATACGAACTCGTCTTCTGGTTAGAGAAATCACTCGCGGCATTGGCGACCGATTGGTTGTTGCTCCAAAGCGAGGAAGATTACTCACTCGCCAAAACAAGGCATTTCAAAGAAGACGAACGATTGATGCATCTCGGAAACGGAATCGATTTGACTCGGTTTTATCCGACAGAGAAACACATTTCCCCAGAACGTTTAAAGTTTCTGTTCGTAGGACGGCTCGTTCAAGAAAAAGGAATCCTGGATTTACTCCAGGCATTCGATGAACTGACGAAACGCTATCCGAACGCGACGTTGACGATTGCTGGAGAGTTGATGACGAGTGAACGTGATCAAGAGACGGCGAAACAAGTCGAGGCGCACTTAGCCAAAAATCCACAGGTTCACTACGCCGGATTCGTTCGGGATACCCCTTCATTATTTGCAGCACACGACGTCTTTTTACTTCCCTCTTATCGTGAAGGCTTGCCACGCTCCATTCTCGAAGCCATGGCATCCGGATTACCTGTCATCGCTACCGATATCCGTGGCTGTCGAGAAGAGGTCACAGATGGGGAAACCGGCTTTCTCGTTCCGGTCGGTCGACCTGAGGCGCTGACCTTGGCGATGCGCTGGTTCATTGAACATCCTGAACAGTGTTATTCATTCGGGCAACGTGGTCGCGAAGTGGTCGAAGAAAAATTTGACGAAACGAAAATTTTAAGTCGTCAACTTCACCTATTCGCACAAATTAGTAGCCGTGAAGTGGGATGAGCCGATACGTCAATCACGTAAGGGGGAGGCGGCATGGGAAAGCAACAACTGATTGATCACTTACAAGAGGCTTCTTCAGAAGGTCGCCTCACCATCTACATGTATCAGAAATGGCAAAAGATTCACGGCGGGGCAACCGTGGTGGAATTATTGGAAACGTACGGATCATGGTCGAACGTACTACGATTGGCTGGATTGGAACAGCAAACGCCACGGTTCACAAAGAAGGAAATGATTCAAATGCTTCGTGAAGCGGCGAAAGAGCACGATTCATTCAATAGTGCAGATTATCGAAAGTGGGCCATGACCAATGATGCACCGACGTTGACGGAGGTCGTCATTCAGTTCGGGTCGTGGAAAGTGGCACTGATTGAAGCGAATTTGAAGAGTATCATTTCGCTCGATCAAAAATGCGAAATCATCCAATCACTGCTCGATGCCAATGAAGAGATTCATCCATTGACGTCGACCGCTTACGCCAAATGGGCCAAGCAGAACCAACGTCCGAGTATCACAAAAGTCGTGAGGCGTTTCGGATCCTGGTCCCAAGCGTTAGACGAGATTGGCATCTCCACGCGCGAACTGTTCACGGAGAAGCAGATGATGGACGCGCTACACGAGGCAGATGAACATTTGACGGCTCTCTCACCGTGGGGGTATGAAGTGTGGCAAAAAGAAAAGGGCAACCGTCCAACATTAAAAGACATTCAACAAATGTTTGGTTCATTTGATGTGGCGGTCCGGGAGATGCGTCAAACCGCAAATCAGAGTGGAGGGAGATGAAAAGATGCGAATTGTACTCTGCACGGGTGACCATTGGAGTTCAACACTTGTCTATCAAGCGATACGGGATTTAGGCGTCACGCATGTGATTATGGAAGATGGTCCGACACCCACTCATGTCGACACGTGGAAAGGACTTCTGACACAATCGTACATTCGCTTCCTGACTCCCATGATGCGGCGATTCAGTCGAGAACGAATCAAGGAGTTGCAGTCACGGTATGCGTTCTGTGACGATCTGATTCCAGAACAGCGTATAGCGCGTGTCGTTTCCCTTCAAGACAAGAAAGCGGAACATACGATTCGACACCTACAACCTGACGTCATCATCATGTACGAAGCTGCAGAAATGAACGAACGATTTTTACAAGAGATGAACTGTCTCATCTTAACCATCACCCCATCGATGGCAGTAGGACAACGACATGCGTATTGGGGATTCCATACCCACACATCGAGAAAAGAAGTTCAACTTTGCCAGTGGACGAAAAAAGGATGGACCCCACTAGCGAGTGAGGTCATCTATACCGGTGGAACAGACAACTTCTCGACCTTCCCTTATATTTATTTGGCGACGAGTCTCCCGATGTTGCAAAAACATCTTCAAATAGGGTCGCAAGAAGACACCGAGCGACGACAAAAAGTCCAAGCCTGAGGCTTGGACTTAACTATTCGCGATACAATAGTATTGGATGGCCTCGTTATAATACGCAGCGAGCCCCGGCTCGAAGCGATCATAAAATGCCGTGAATCGCTCATCCGCCATATACATCTGCCCGAGTCCGCTGAACATGTCGAGTGAACAGTCGTAGAAGTGCGTGTCGATGAACAGATGATTGTCTTTCACAATCGATTGAACACGGTCGTCCTCGATTGCGACTTGTGAACGAAATAAATCAACGAGTGGCGCAATTAAATCGAGTTGCATTTGATTGATGCGCTCCCAATCCGCTTTCGATCGCTTCTGCGCCCGATCTTGTGCTGTCTTGTAAGCTGAAGTCTCTCCCCAACGTTCCTGCACTTCCTCTTGATGTTTCGCCTCGTGAGCTTGAATCTCCTCATAAGATAATCCATCAAATAATGACTTGTCATCCATTGGAATCCCTCCTTTGAGTGAGGTGAGGGTCGCTTCTGCCGTCTCGGCAAGCTGAGCGAAATAGGCTGCTTTCTGTCGCAACGCCTCGATATGTCCGCTCAACACATCAATCCGGTTGAACGTCGTTGAATCAAGCAATTCCTCGATTTGATCGAGGGGAACATCGAGCGTGCGATAGAGTAAGATGAGTTGCAATCGCTCCGCGTCGCTCGAAGAATAACGCCGATAGCCGTTGACGTCGCGACTCGCGACGAGAAGACCGATTGCGTCATAATGTCGAAGCGTTCGTGTTGTCGTTCCAGCGAGTGATGCAAGTTGTTGAATCGAATACATCCCTTCACCTCCTTAGTCAAAGCGTAAAGGTTGACGTGACGTCAAGGTCAAGCCTGTTTTTCAAATAATGAGAATCCGTTTCGTTCGCCCATATAGCGGAAGCCGAACCGAGGATAGTAGTTATTTAAGAAGGCGTTGTCGGCGACACAGTCCAATCGAATGGTCGAAGGTGTGTTTGCTAAGGCATGCTGCATCAAACGTTCCCCGATTTGTTCACCTTTTGCGCTTGAGTCCGTGACGAGTCGATGCAAATAGACGGCACCGTCCGGGTCGTCCCATAGATTATGGTCCCAGTCAGTCGGAGGGATCAGACTGACGGCACCGACGACTTGCTGATCTCGTTCGTAGACAAACACCGTCCCGTTCGTCAAATCGTGACGGACATAATCGGAACGACTCGGCTCTAAATATTTGACCCATTGTGACTTTCCGGCTGCTTGGAACTCTTTTGCTTTCTTTACAATCAATTGATCGACTGCTGAAAAATCCTCCATTGTCGCAAATCGAAACATGATGAAGCACCTCGCTTTCATTTCTTTTCAAAATCGTGTAGGGTACACGTTGAGTATGCTGATGAAACATCTTTGTATCATCGAATGTTTTTTGGTAAGATAAATTTATTGCATCGTGCAAACGATTGCGCTAATGATATAAAGTTCACAGCACGAATAAGATAAGTATAAATGATGAGCAGTGAGTTTTGGGATAAGGAGTATCTAGATCACATGCAACTTTTACAACGAGAACAAACACAAACGCTTAAACGCAACTGGTGGAAAGAAGCCGTCGCCTATCAGATTTATCCGCGCAGTTTCTATGACGCGAACGGAGACGGAATTGGAGATATTCAAGGAATCATTGATAAGCTCGACTATTTGAAAGACCTTGGCATTGACGTCATCTGGATTTGCCCGATGTACAAATCGCCAAACGATGATAACGGGTATGATATTAGTGACTACCAGGACATCATGGACGAATTCGGTACGATGGAAGACTTCAACCGCTTATTGGACGAGGTGCATCAGCGCGGTATGAAACTGTTGCTCGACCTCGTCGTCAACCATACGTCGGATGAGCACCCTTGGTTCATTGAATCGAAGAGCTCAAAAGACAATCCGAAGCGCGACTGGTATATCTGGCGTGACGGAAAACCGGACGGATCGAAGCCGAATAACTGGGAATCAATTTTTGGCGGCTCGGCTTGGGAGTTCGATGAAGCGACGGAGCAATACTACTTGCACGTCTTCTCGAAAAAACAGCCAGACCTCAACTGGGAAAACGCTGAGATGCGTACAGCTGTATACGACATGATCAACTGGTGGCTCGAAAAAGGAATCGACGGGTTCCGTGTCGATGCCATCAGCCACATTCGCAAGAATCCGACGTTCGCCGACTTGCCGAACCCGAACGACCTCGACTTTGTACCGTCATTCGAGATGCACATGAACGTGGACGGGATTCACGACTATTTAGAAGAACTTCGTGACGAGACGTTCAATAAGCATGACATCATGACGGTCGGTGAAGCGAACGGCGTATCGCCTGACGATGCGCACCTTTGGGTCGGTGAAAAAGAAGGGAAGATGAACATGGTCTTCCAATTCGAACACATGGACCTATGGAGTGAAGATGCCGATTCGAAACTCGATGTCGTCCACTTGAAGAACGTGTTGACGAAATGGCAAAAAGGACTTGAAGCCGACGGATGGAACGCACTTTACGTCGAAAACCATGACCAGACACGTACGGTCTCGAAATGGGGAGACGACGAGCGTTACTGGAAAGAAAGTGCGAAGTCGATTGCGATGATGTACTTCCTCATGCAAGGGACGCCGTTCATCTATCAAGGTCAAGAAATCGGGATGACGAACGTCAAATTCGATTCAATCGACCAATATGATGACATCGCGACACGCAACCGCTACTATATCGGCGTCGAGCAAGGGAAGAGTCATGACGAGATGATGCGCATCACGTGGAACTCATCACGCGACAACACACGCACACCGATGCAGTGGAGTGATGCTCCAAACGCTGGCTTCACGTTCGCAGAGAAGCCGTGGGTCGGCATCAATCCGAACTATACGGATATCAACGTTGAATCACAGCTTGAAGATGAGGACTCCATCTTTAACTTCTATAAAGAGATGATTCAACTTCGTAAAGACGATGAGACGTTTGTATACGGGGCGTATGATGTCGTCTTACCGAATCACCCGGAAGTCTATGCGTATACGCGTACGCTCGGTGACACGCAGTACCTTGTCGTCACGAACTTGACGGCGAAAGAGACGATGTTCGATATGGACCAGACACTTCGTGCGAAAGATGTCGTCTTGAGCAACATGCCGGTCGAGGGCGATGCAGAATCGACGCTTCTTCACTTGAAGCCGTTCGAAGGTCGCGTGTATAAAATCAGCTAATGTTTCAGAACTCCAAGGTCGTGGACGAAAATTCGTCTACGGCCTTTTTTGTTGGAAAAAGGGGATAACGGCGACTCCTGCGAACTCCTTATAGGGAGATGAAGAAGGAGGGAACGTAAATGAAACTGTTATTAACGTCAGCAGGAATCAAAAACGAAAGCATCAAGCGGGCACTTCAAGAATTATTAGACGAGCCGATTGAAGAGTGCCATGCACTTTGTATTCCGACAGCCATCTATGCGTTGAACGGGGGAACGAAACACGCATGGAATTTTCTCAATGGGGATTTCTCCACACCGATGTGTGAGTTGGATTGGAAGTCGGTCGGGGTGCTCGAACTGAGCGCGCTCCCGAGTATCGATGAATCGGTGTGGAGACCGGCGTTTGAACAGGCCGACGTCCTGTTAGTGAACGGTGGCGACCCGCTCTTTTTACATCATTGGATGAAACAGTCCGGGGTGGCGGCGTTGCTCCCATCTTGGGAAGGCGTCTACGTCGGATTGAGTGCGGGGAGTATGGTGATGACGCCACGAATCGGCGAGGAGTTTTTCGGATGGCGCGCATCCGACGACCAAAACGATGAGACGTTAGGGTTTGTCGACTTCTCAATCTTTCCACATCTCGACCATGACATGTTACCGGGGAACACGTCACGTCATGCAGCAGATTGGGCGGAAGCGTTACAGGCACCGGCCTATGCGATTGACGACGAGACGGCGATTCGCGTGAAGGATGGGAAGGTCGATGTGATTTCGGAAGGGAATTGGAAGAAGTTTTTCTGACTGTATAAAAGCAATAGGAAGGGGACATGAGAAATTGAACCGATTTACTCATCAACGAAAAACGAATCAAATCATCGTACGACCGTTAGAGAAGCAGGATTATGACGCATGGTTAAGTGGTTTTACAAATCGTCGTATTTCGCAACAAGTGTACGATCCCGGGAAATTAGACATGAGCGACTGTACGTCCGTTTGGTTTGACCAGCTAGTCGACAATCATCAATCACTCGCACATGAAGACGAGGCACATGTCTTCGCCGTTTTCCGGCTTGAAGATGGGATACATCTCGGCATGGTGGATTTTTCTACCTTGGCGCGAGATGCGTTTCAATGGGGGAGGGTCGGGTATACGATTCATAATCAACATTGGGGTCAGGGGTATGGGACAGAAGCGGTCGACCTGGCGATGCGTATTGCTTTTGACGACTTGAACTTTCAATGAATCGAGGCACATATCAATCTCGATAATAAAGCGTCCATTCGTCTCGCGGAGCGTGTCGGCATGTCGTATGAGTGCACGAGAGAAGGGTTTATCTTTGAGAACGAAGATTGGGTAGACCATCTCATCTACGTGAAAACGAAGCGCCGTCGATAGAACGACTCCTACCACATATGGTACGATGAATTGACGGAAAGGGGGATGAGCATGGCGATTGAACCACTTCGCGTGCGTGTCCAGCAAACAACACGGATGAGTGACATGCCAGAGTCAATCGAGCTCTCGGCAGACGGTTTATACTATCCATTGAAGACTGGCTTCATTTTAATGTTTGACCAACAACAAGAGGACGGGGCGGTCCCGACGACAATCAAGTACACGCCGGAACGATTGGCGCTGATTTGTAAAGGACCGATTGAGATGAGCCACTCCTTCATCGAAGGTCGCTTCACGCAAAGCTTATACAAGAATCCATATATGTCGATGACGATGGCGACGACGACATCGCGCCTCGATGTCTCGGAAGAATCATGTACGTTCGTATATGAGTTGTCCATGAATGAAGAAGATGTTGGCATATATGAAGTACATGTCACGTGGACATTTGAAGGAGGAGAAGACTGATGAACTTTACAGAACGCGTAAACAAGATTGAAGAGATGTTGAACGAAGACTGGTTCGAGATGCTCGAAACGAACGAAGAAGAGTACGAAGAGTGGCGCGGTCGCCTCGAGGACCACGCTGAACAAGTCATCATGCATTACGACCAAGAGAACGGGGTCGATGTCAATTCGATTGATAAATTGCTTCAATTGAACGATGAGTTCCCGCTCCTTTACGGGGAAGACACCGTTCGCCTGTATATCGCACTCATCGAGGCACGTCCAGAGGACAAAGCGGTCTACGATCGGTACGTCGATTATTTGGCAGCCATCAGCGATGCATCGCATGAACAGTTCTTACATTTCCATACGCTCGTCGAAGCAGGTCGGTTGGAGGAAGCGAGACAACTCGCGCCACATATGCCACAACGGCTCGGACTTGAAGAATAAGCATACCGAAAGTGTCATCTGAACAGGATGGCACTTTTTTTATGGTTGAAAGGGGACACAATTCATTCCGGACGTCTATTTTAAATGGCGTGTCCGTTCTCTAAGATGAAGGAACAAGGAAATCAATTTAGAGAGCGCGAATGGAAATGAATAAAGGGGGAAATGTGATGTTAAGACTAATCAAGACATCTGTCGAACAAAAAGAACAGATTCTCGCATTTTTAGAGGAATGGTACGAGCGGGATGAGCGGATTGTCCCGACCTCGGTGGACCGTGAAACGACAGACTTCGAGGCGTACGTCAACACATTACGTCAGAAAAAGTTACGTGAGAACATAGAGGAAGGCTGGGTCCCGAGCACGACGTATTGGCTCACAGATGGAGAAGAGCTTCTCGGGGCGGCGAACATTCGTCACGAGTTGAATGAATCACTTTTGAAGATTGGTGGGCATGTCGGGTACGGGGTGAAACCGAGTGCGCGCGGGCGCGGACTCGCTACCATCCAACTACAACTTGCGCTCGAGAAAGTGAAAGAGCTCGGAATCGAGCGTGCACTCATCACGTGTAATCGGACAAACGTCGCTTCCCGTCAAGTCATTTTAAACAATGGGGGCGTCGCGGACACACCGTATACGGAAGAAGACGGGACGATCGTCGAACGGTTTTGGATTGACTTGAGAGGGTGAAGACGAGATGGCGAACTGGATCATCATCTATTTGGCGCTGATTAATTTCTTCGGCATCTATTTGTTCCGGGAAGAGACCGTTCCTTCAAAGAAATGGTTCTCATTCTCGAGCGGAATCGCCATCACGTACTTCTTCATGTATCTTTTGCCGTCTCTGAACAAACGCCAGGACACGCTTCGTGTCGATTGGTTGAATTTGGCGTTACCTTCTGAGATTTATATCGTCAGTCTCATCGGATTCACGGTATTTTATGGCACGATGCGGTTCGTTCGAACCCCTCACTTTCAAGATGAGGCGGTCGATCGGGCCGTTTCGTATTGGCTACAGGTGACACTCCTCACGGCCTATATGTCCTTTTCGGCGTACGTGGTGACGGCCGACTCGGTGACATTCGTTGCAAGAAGCTTCTATGCGACAGCGCTCGGCGTGCATTTTTTAGCGCTCGGTCATGACTTAAATCGCCATTATGGTGAACGTTACATGCGACAAGGACGCTATTTGTTGAGTGGTGGGATTTTGCTCGGTGGGTTCTTCTCACGCTGGATTGACTTGGCCGCGCACGTCGAAGCGCTCTGTTTTGCCTTCGTGGCCGGAGCGATGATTCTCAATATCGTGAAGTTTGAACTCCCATCGGATCGAAATCTGCACTTCCGCACATTCGTATTGGCCGTGTGCAGTTATGGGGGATTATTGCTCATCTTGAAACATCTTCTAAACTTCTGACGAGAACTTCATAAAAATGAATGACTGTTCATTCATCATTTGATATACTGAATTCAAGATTGAATCCGTTTTCAAAGGGGGAGTTTTGGGGATGTCTACATTTTTAATCGTCAACTGGATTCTATTCTTGCTCGTCCTCGGCTATGGTGTGTATTTATTTGCTACGCTAGTTCATCAGCGTTATACGTTCATCAAGCTCGGGAAGAAGGCAGAATGGAGCCAAACGAACAAAGAACGACTCGAACAGGTCATGATCAACGTGTTCGGTCAAAAGAAACTGTTGAAGGATAAGAAGAGTGGCGCCATTCACGTCATGATGTTTTATGGCTTCATCCTCGTCCAATTCGGGGCGATTGATTTCATTTGGAAAGGACTAGCGGTCGGAACACGTTTCCCTCATATCCCGCTCGGTCCCCTCTATCCAATCTTTACGTTCATGCAAGAAATCGTCATGCTCATGATTCTCGTCGCGGTCGTTTGGGGATTCTACCGTCGTTACGTCGAGAAGCTCGTGCGCTTGAAACGAAACTTTTTAGCAGGTCTTGCCCTCATCTTCATCGGCGGGTTGATGGTTTCCGTCTTGTTCGGGAACGGGTTTTACCTCGTCTATAAGGAAGAGCTTCCAATGTGGGGCGAACCGGTCGCGACACTCATCGGCTCAGCGTTTGCTTGGGTACCAGGTCCAGTCGCTTTCGCCTTGTTCGTCGTCTTTTGGTGGATGCACCTCTTATTCTTACTCAGCTTCATGGTCTACATCCCGCAAGGAAAACACGCGCACTTGATCGCCGGTACGCTCAACGTCTGGCTCGGGCGCACACACAAAGTCGGTCGCTTGGCACCTGTCGATTTTTCAGCGATGGAAGAAGCGGAAGAGTCGGATGAAGAGATCGTCTTCGGGGTCAACAAGATTGAAGACTTCAACCAGAAGCAGCTCGTCGACCTATACGCCTGTGTCGAATGCGGACGTTGTACGAATGTATGTCCGGCAACAGGAACTGGGAAGATGTTGTCGCCGATGGACTTGATCGTCAAGCTTCGTGATCATATGAATATGAAAGGTGCAGCGGTCACGAGAAAATCACCGTGGGCACCGGCTCTCATGTTCCAAAACACGCAAGGTGCTGAAATCGCAGCAGCGGCGCAAAGTGGACATATGCTCGTCGCAGACGAATTGATCGGCAACGTCATCACGGAAGAAGAAATTTGGGCTTGTACGACTTGCCGTAACTGTGAAGACCAATGTCCGGTCATGAACGAGCACGTCGATAAAATCATCGACCTTCGTCGTTACCTCGTCATGATGGAAGGGAAAATGGACCCTGAGGCGCAGCGCACAGTCGCCAATATCGAGCGTCAAGGGAACCCGTGGGGAATGAACCGAAAAGAACGTGAGAACTGGCGCAAGGACACAGAACTCGTCATCCCGACGGCGAAAGAGAAGAAAAAAGCAGGCGAGGAATTCGAGTATCTCTTCTGGGTCGGCGCGATGGGGTCTTACGATAGCCGTAGCCAAAAAGTCGCGCAGAGCTTTGCGAGCGTCTTGAACAAGGCAGGCGTCTCATTCGCCATTCTCGGAAATGAAGAGAAAAACTCAGGGGATACACCACGTCGAATCGGAAACGAGTTGCTGTTCCAAGAACTCGCCGAAGCGAACATTAAACTATTTGAGAAGTATGGGGTGACGAAAATCGTCACGGTCGACCCGCACGCGTACAATACGTTCAAAAATGAGTATCCGGACTTCGGTTTGACTGATGTGAAGGTGTATCATCATACGGAGTTGCTCGCGGAGTTACTTGACACAGGTCGGATTCAGCCAGACCTTCACGTGAACGAACGTGTCGTCTATCACGACTCTTGTTACCTTGGTCGTTATAACGGCATTTACGATGCACCACGATTCGTCCTAGAACGCATACCGGGTGTCGAACTCGTCGAAGCGACACGTAACCGTGAAAACGGTATGTGTTGTGGAGCCGGTGGTGGTCTCATGTGGCAGGAAGAAAAAGTCGGGACACGTGTCAACGTGGCTCGGACAGAACAGTTACTTGAGACGAAACCGACTGTTATCGGTTCGGCATGTCCGTACTGTTTGACGATGTTATCTGATGGAACAAAAGCGAAGGAAGTCGATGAGACCGTCGGCACGTTCGATGTCGTCGAATTGCTCGATCGCTCGCTGAAGGCCATCGAGATACCAGAACCAGTTGTCCAATAATACATGAAGGCACGGTCCGTGGACCGTGCCTTGTTTGTTTACTGCATCTCAGAGGTGGATAGAAGAGAAGAGGTCAAGTGAGATAACCCTTGCGTCGTCTCGTTGATCGATGAAATGGTCTCGACCATCTGTCCGAGGTCTTGTTTGTTTCGTTCGAAAGAAAGAACGTATTGGCCCATTTCTTCTTGAACGGTCGAAAAACCAGCTTTGACGGTGCTTAGTTGGCGCATCGCTTCATCGTTCGTCCGATGCATTTGCCCCATTTGCTCGAGGAGGGCCGCGATGTTCGTCTCATTTTCATGAATGAGCGCGTTGATTTGACTGCTCAGTTGTTTTGCGTTCTCCGCAAGTGTGCGTACCTCGGTGGCGACGACGGCGAACCCTTTTCCGTGTTCTCCTGCGCGAGCCGCTTCAATCGAAGCGTTTAAGGCGAGTAAGTTCGTTTGGTTAGCAATTTGTTCGATGCTCTTGGTCATGCTGACAATATCCTGTGAACCTTCTTTTAGGGCGGTAATTCGATCGAGCGAAGTATCGACGTAGGTGGCCGACTGTTTGAACTCTACTTCCATCTGTTCGATTTGATTTCCGTTCGTGTGCGTCAATTTCATCAAATGACGACTCATTTTTTCCGTTTGCTCCGTTTCCGCAAGGACTTGGTGAGCACGATTGCTCGTTTCAGACATGGCGTGTCCGGTTTGTTCCATCGTAGTCGCCACTTCTGTGCTGACGCGTGTCACGTCACTCAACAGGGACGCACGAGCTTGGTTCGCAGACTCGATTTCATCGAGGCGGGCGTTGACGTATTGTTCGGTGACGATTTGTGCGTCTAAATTCATCGCGTGTGACAACGCTAAGAGGGACTCACTTAAGAGGGCAGGATCGTGTTGATACGTTTCAACCACTTTTGGGATGAGCAACGTATTAAATGCCGAGTACGTCGCCAAGAACCAGACGACAGGCACGGCGAAGTGGTGGTGCGTCTGTCCCATTCGTTTCCGCATTGCCAAGAATTTATCATCGATGTTCCCTGTTAGTAGGCTGCGGAAATAATCGGCGAATACCTTTTTTAATCGTTCTCTTGTGGATGATGCGTTCGCAATCTGTACCATTTCCGGTTGCAGCATTAAGTGGTCGAGTACGTTTTCAAGTACATCGTCAAGTACTGACTCGACGAGTGGAGCCATACCTTGCAGTCGTTTTACTTGAGAGGTCGTGTATCCCATGTAGTGAGTGCGACCATTCAAGCTTGAGTCGGCTGGTTTAGCGATTGTCTGGATTTCAGGAAAGCCGGTAGTGGCGACGAAGTGATTGGATGTTGTTTTACGAAAAAGTGCCATATATTTTTCTCCTTCTCTTTCATATCTAAAATGTCATTCTCTTCTATATCGGCAAAAGAGTGAAGAAACTGAGAAGTAAATGTGTTATGAAAGAGGTTCGCAGACGAATGGATCTGGGAAAGGATGATTGAGGAACAGAATATTCAATCTCAATGTAAGGAGTGTGTCCCATGAAAAACATGGTTGTCCTATTGACGATTGTCAGTGCTCTCAGTAGTCAAATTCTTCCGCAGATCTTATTTTTATCTATTATGGCAGTCGAAGAAGGTGTCGGGCGTCTCATTCCATTCTTGATTTTTTATGTAGCCAGTATGTCCGGTCTATTATTGTGGGTTTATGTCATTGGACGCCGTGGTTCTAAAGATACTTTTTTAATCGCCTTGGTCGTACTCGTTGTCGGTCTCGTTTGTTTCGTTCTCCCGTTTGAGCGTGCGATTGAATGGAGCGCCTTTTTAGTCGGGGTTGGATCAATTGGAGTCGGGTCGATTATGACGACGATTTTATCGCAATTAAACGAACTGAAACCAGCTGCTGATCCAGATTCAAAAGAAGATAAAGGGAGCTCCTGGCCGTTGGTTCTGATGTTAGTCGGTTGGATTGCGATATTCTCTTATGCATTGACACAGTCATACAATCTGGCCATCGCTCTCTTTTTGGTCAGTTTGATTCTACCATGGCTTTTTGTTCGGAAATTACCGCTTCAAAAATCGGCGACTTGGCAGTTTGAAACTCGTTCTTTTCTCCGTGCCTTCATCGCGGTCACCGTTTTTACATTGATTAGTCGTCTGCTCAGTCTTTTAGAAGGGGCGCGTGGCTATATCGAAATATTTGGCTTAATGATTATTTTGCTCGTTTATGTTGGATGGTTATTGTACCAAAAGCGCGTCCGAGACTTTATTGGAGCGAGTCGCACCCGTCAGGTTCAATTGCTGTCGCTTGTGATTGGATTGTTCGGTGGTTGGACGTTAATTGGTGCCGTCTTTGTCAGTCTTGCCTTGTACTCGTTTCAAGTTCTCATTTTTTATGTATTTGTCCCATTTTTAGTAGGCGTCATCGGCTGGATTTTATTTAGTCGTATATTTAATTTCGCACGTCACCCATACCTCGTGTTACTCGTGTCCTCCCTCATCTTTTTCCTAGGATTTATCGAGCCACTTGCGTTCATCCCTGTCTTATTTGTCAGTGGGTATACGCAGACGATGTACTCGAGTGTAAGCCATACGTATCTGTTTGATCAATATGGGGAAAATAAGGAGTTTGCTTCCTTGCTCTTGCAGCTGTGGAAGCGGTTTGGGATGGTCGTTGCGTACTCCTTCTTAATGATTGGATTGTTAGGATACGGTTTGTACGTTGGGCAGACGGTCAACGAGGAATTATCGTTTCAAATTCCAAAAGCATGGATGTTCGGTGTTCTAGGACTCACGTGGATTTTCAATATTGGATTGATCAGCCTGTACTGGTTCCGAGTTCGTCCGAGTAGAATACATGAATCATAATTTTCCCTAGCTTTTTCATATCGCTTTTGTTTATAATGAGGAGTGATGTTTAACTAGTGACGGAAAAGGAGTGTCCTTTAATGAATAAATCGTTGATTGATTTCGTTTATGAACTTCTCCAAGAAACTGGCGAACAGCCTGTTTCTTTTGATGAGATTCGCGAAAAAATCAAGCAAAACTATACGTTTGCGAGTGAAGAGGAAGAGCTCGAAAAAATCGCACAACTTTACACCGATTTGAACATCGACGGGTTGTTCGTTAACTTAGGAGCAAACCGTTGGGCGCTTCGTGTTTGGTACCCATTCGATAAGTCGGATGAGGATCTCGTCATCGAAGCACGTCAACGTGGTGAACTTGACGAATTCGAAGAAGAGTTCGAAGAAGCAGACGAAGGCATCGTCGATATCGAGGATGACTTGGATGTATTCGCAAAAGTTGAAGACTATGATTCATCTGAATTTGATGATGAGGACGAAGAAGAAAAAGTAGAAGGCCTTGACGATTTCAAGGACGATGACTTGGACGACGACCTCGATATCGAAGACGAGGATGATTTATAAGAGACCGCAAAAAAAGCCGGGCATCGCGCCCGGCTAGGCGTGTCTCTTTTTCTTTTTTAGTCGTGTCCATCGACTTGAAAAAAAGAAAAAATAATATCTTGACGACTGCATCGTCTCTAGCGTAAATTAGTCATGGGCTAGTTTAGCACGTAACGATGCAGCAAAAGTGTCCTCCATTTTCGGGGGCACTTTTGCTTTTTTTGTTTTTTCGTTTCCCGATGGTTGGTATTCAAGAGAGGAGAAAGAAACATGACAAAGTACATTTTCGTAACAGGCGGGGTAGTATCTTCGCTCGGTAAAGGGATCACGGCAGCTTCGCTCGCGCGTCTACTCAAAAATCGAGGACTCAACGTCACGATTCAGAAGTTTGACCCATACATCAACATTGACCCAGGTACGATGAGCCCGTATCAACACGGAGAAGTATTCGTCACAGATGATGGCGCTGAGACTGACCTTGACCTCGGACACTATGAGCGCTTTATCGACATCAACTTGTCGCAAAACGCGAACGTCACATCAGGGCGCATTTATTCAACTGTCTTGAAGAAAGAGCGTCGTGGAGACTATAACGGTGGGACGGTTCAGGTCATTCCGCATATCACGAACGAAATCAAAGACCGTGTCTTCCGTGCAGGACGCGAGACGAACGCCGATGTCGTCATCACAGAGATTGGTGGAACAGTCGGGGATATCGAGTCCCTTCCGTTCATCGAAGCGATTCGCCAAGTGAAGAATGACATCGGGAAAGAGAACGTCATGTACGTCCACTGTACACTCGTCCCTTACCTTCGTGCCGCAGGTGAGATGAAGACAAAACCGACACAACACAGTGTCAAAGAGCTTCGCAGCTACGGAATTCAACCGGATATCATTGTCCTTCGTACGGAGCATGACATCCCAGAAGACATGCGTGAAAAAATCGCCCTCTTCTGTGATACACGCAAAGAAGCGGTCATCGAGGCGCAAGACGCATCGACACTTTATGAAGTACCACTCAACCTTCAAAAACAAGGAATGGACCAACTCGTCAACGACTACTTCGGTTTCAATTCACCGGCTGCTGACATGACGGCTTGGAAAGAACTCGTCCACACGGTCACACACCTTGAGAAGAAAGTGAAAATCGCACTCGTCGGGAAATATGTCGAATTGCGTGATGCGTATATCTCGGTCGCGGAAGCACTCAAACATGCGGGTTATGCGTTCAACGCGGATATCGACATCGACTGGGTCAACGCAGAAGACGTGACGGCTGAAAACGTCTCAGACATCCTCGGCGATGCGGACGGAATCCTCGTTCCAGGTGGATTCGGTGAGCGTGGAATCGAAGGGAAGATTGAAGCGACACGTTTTGCTCGTGAAAACAACGTCCCATTCTTCGGAATCTGTCTCGGGATGCAACTTGCGACGGTCGAGTTTGCCCGTAACGTCTTGAAGTTGGACGGCGCACATACTGCAGAAATCGATCCGTCGACACCGTATCCGATCATCGACCTTCTTCCAGAGCAAAAAGATATCGAGGATCTTGGGGGCACACTTCGTCTTGGACTTTATCCATGTAAACTCGAAAAAGGGACGAAAGCGCATGCGGCATACGATCAAGAACTCGTATACGAGCGTCATCGTCACCGTTATGAGTTCAACAACGAATACCGTGAAGCGTTTGAAGCAGAAGGCTTCAAGTTCTCAGGTACGAGCCCAGACGGTCGTCTCGTAGAAATCATTGAGATTCCAGAACACAAATGGTTCGTGGCATCACAGTTCCACCCAGAATTGATTTCGCGTCCAGAACGTCCACAACGTCTATTCCATGACTTCATCCAAGCATCACTTGGAGAATAAGTGATTGAAAGCCACGGTCCATTGCGGACCGTGGTTTTTCTACGTCAAAAGCATGAGAGGGAAAGCGCCTTCGGCAGGATACATCCCTATCACTTTGTGGGTACACTAGAAGTAGAACGGGGAGAGGGTGAGGGCACATGAAAGAACGACATTCGATTTATCTTGGATATGGATTAGGGCTTGTCGCGCTCAGTCTGTTGCCGTTCGTCGTCTTGCCTTCCCTTTTATTGCCGTATCAACTTGGCTGGACAGGTGTTGTTTTACTCGCCCTCTCGGTCGGGTTACTTCGGGCGATTCGGGACGGCTCGAACGTCATCCTAAAGCAGATGTGGAAGATCACGTTCTCTCTCTTCTTGATTTTCGTTCTCGTCTATTATGTTTCATTCGGACTCATCCTTTATGACACATACGGATTGGATCGTTTACTAGAACAATATGAACGACAGGCGGTCTGGGTGTTTGCAGCATTTAGCTTTTTACAACCTATTGCGTTACCCGTTCCGGAAGCGGTCAGCGTGCCGATTGGGAGTGTCGCGCTCGGACCGTTTCGTGCCGCTTTGGTCGGAAGCGTTGCGACGACACTTGGAATCTTTGTCATGTATGGACTGGCCCGATTTGGTCGAGGGCGCATGATTCGTTGGGTCGATGAAGAAAAACTGAAGACGTATGATCGCTATGTCGATCGATACGGTCTTGGTGTCTTGCTCGCCTTATTTATCATTCCGATTTTACCTGACGAGGTCATCTGTCTCGCTGCGGGGTTTAGTCGTGTACCGTTTCTGCGCTTTGCGGGTATCGCGTTCGGGGCAAAACTCGTCACGTCGTTCGGACTTGCTTATTCTGTCTCGATTGGACAATTGTTTATGACCGATTCGAGTCCAATCGCGATCGCTTCTGTCATGGCAAGTGTGATTGTCTTGATTCTTGCGTTCATTTGGCGCAAACGAAAAAAAGGAGATTCGAACGGGACACAAGAATAAGGTAAGGACGATTTATAGAGAGGAAGACAACATGCGACAAGATCAAGAAGTGGTCATTCGACCGATTGAAGAACAGGATCTATCACGACTCTGGGAATTGATTTATCGAGATGCGGTACCGGAATGGAAACAGTGGGACGCGCCTTACTTCGAACACAAGTCAATGTCTTACGAAGAGTTTCAGCAAATCGAGCAGTCGCTCATTCAAAAAAAAGACATGTGGGTCATTGAGGTCGATGGAACCGTATATGGGACCGTTTCTTACTATTTCGAAGATGCCGGACGAGAATGGCTCGAGATGGGCATCATCTTGCATCAGTCCGACCGCTGGAATCGTGGTGTCGGGACGCGTGCCCTTCGCTTATGGACCGAGCATCTATTTGAGACGCTACCCGTTGTCCGTGTCGGCTTGACGACGTGGTCCGGGAATGAACGGATGATGCGGGTCGCTGAAAAAGTAGGGATGCAACTCGAAGGTCGAATCCGTCAAGTGCGTGTCGTGAACGAGAAGCGCTATGATTCGATTCGGATGGGTATATTACGGGAAGAATGGATGAAAACAGGTACGACGTCTATTTAAAGACGACGTACCTGTTTTGTATGATTTTGTATATATTTGTCGCCATATTGACGATTTCATTCGTGAAGAGTTTGATACAATCGAATCGATTGAATGAAATAGGAGAGAATAAGAATGAGACGACACATGTTAGTTATTATGACGTTATTGATTGGGATGGGTACATGGTATTACATCGCGGGAGCCGCCCCGACGATTAAAGAAGTTCCGACACCATCCTTTACCGGACAATACCCCGGGTTACATTTAACGGTAGAGAGTGAACAAGCGAAAAGATATACGACATCAATCTCAGTTCCGAGAACGGATTATGAAATGCTAAACGAGGAGCTGGATGCATTCATTTTAGAAAAGAAAGAAGCATTTCAACACAACCTCACCCCTAGTCACGGTCAAACGGGTCACTTAAATATTCAGACCGATACATATCAAACGAATGAGGGAGAATATACGCTAGTCGTTCATACTTATGCATTCACTGGTGGTGCGAATGGTCAAACCACTGTCGACGTATTTCGGATGAACCTTTCGGACGGAACGTTCATTGAATGGGATGATGTCTTACGTGATGACCAACATGCATTAGAATGGTTCAAGCATAGCGTCATCACACAATTACAACATCGAGAATACGTGTTTGAGAATCAGTTACGTGAAGCGATTAAACATCCTAAATCGACGAAGTGGATACTGACGTCCTCTGGTCTAGATGTCATATTTGACGAGTATGAAGTGGCAGCGGGAGCGGCAGGTGTGGTAGAAGTTCATATTCCAATGAAGGAAGTTGAGCCGTTTTTGTTATCCAAATTAGATACGCCCACTACACAAGAAGAAGATTCTCCAATCATGAACCCCTCAAATAAGCCGCTTGAACCTAATGGGAAGTATGTTGCACTGACGTTCGATGATGGACCCCATCCGATTGTGACACCTCACATTCTTGAGACACTTGAGAAATACCAAGCGCGTGCTACGTTCTTTATGTTAGGGAGTCAGATGGAATTCTATCCTGATGTAGCGAGACAAGTAGCGTTGTCAGGTCATGAGCTAGCAAATCATACTGAACATCACCCGGATTTGACACAATTGTCTGAGAAGGGAGTCAAAGAGGAACTCGAACAGGTTGATGAACGAATTGAGAGGCTTACGGGACAACGCCCATCATTGGTTCGTCCACCATATGGGGCTAAAAATGAAATGATTGAGCAGATCATTCAGACAAAGGAGCAGACCCTTGCACTATGGACGGTCGATTCTCTTGATTGGAGTCACCGTAATGCCGATCAAATGTATCGCTTGATTATGGACAATGTCCATCCAAGTGCTGTTGTCTTGATGCATGATATTCATGAGTCCACAGCTGAAGGGTTGCCGAAAGTTCTCGATGCGCTGAAACGTGAAGGGTACACGTTTGTGACGATGAGTGAGCTCTTGACGTTGAAATAGTAAATGAACCCGCCGTGATAAACGGCAGGTTCATTTTTTTATTTCACTTCTTGATCTTTAATTGGGAACCAACCGGCACGTGTCGTGATGGCGTTCCATAGCGGAGCTGGGACAGCGAGTTCGGCTTGTTTGTTCAAGTCGAGTTCTGTCTCGATCTCTTCTTCGCGGTCCGATTCCACTTTTTCCAGCCATTGTGGATCGATGATCAGTTCGCGACCGAGTGCGGCAAAATCGACGACGTCGAGTGCGTCTTCCACTTGGGCCGGACGTTGGAGTTGCCCGACTCCGATGAGTGGGATGGCACCATTGATTCGATTGGCGATGCGGTCTATCGAACGCTCCGTGACATTCTCGTCACGCATGGAAGCTGTATTAAAGTTCCAGAGAGAAGCGTGAATATAATCGACGCCCTCTTCTAAAATCATATCGAGTAACACATCCGTGTCGTCGAGTGTGATTCCTGGCTCTTCGATTTCTTCCGGTGAGAAACGATAGCCGACTAAGAAGTCTTCTGCATCTGCAGCTGCTTCTTTCACACGACGAATGACTTCGCGTGGGAACGTCAAACGTCCATGAACATCACCGCCGAAGCGATCTTCACGGCGATTTGAGTGCGGTGAGAAGAATTGTTGAATCAAGTAGGTGTTCGCTCCGTGAATCTCGACGCCATCAAACCCGGCTTCGATGGCCCGACGCGTCGCTTCACCGAACGCCTCGATAATGGCTTCGACCTCTGATGTCTCGAGGGCACGTGGTGTGACGGCGCCTTCTCGGACAGGCGCGACAGCACTTGCACTGACAGGTTGTTCGTTCGGGACGAGTTCAGGTGGTGACATCCGTCCAGCGTGGAAAATTTGAAGGATGGCTTTTGCACCTTCCGCTTTTAAACTTTCCGCCAATTGACGGAGACCCGGGATGAATTTGTCGTCATTGACCCCGAATGCGTTCGGGAAACCTTTCCCGTCTTCTGTCACGTACGCGCATGCTGTAATCGCAAGCCCGACGTTTTGCGCCCGTTTCCGATAGTAGGCGAGCTCATGCTCGGATACTTCGCCCGTTGGTTCTGATGAGTAATGTGTCATCGGAGCCAAGACGAGTCGGTTCGGTACTTCGACGCCATTTTTGAATTGAAAAGGTTGTAACATACGTTTCATCTGAAATCCTCCTTCAACATGATACCTTGAAGTCTAAGCTTCTCGACTCAAAAATGCGAGTCGGATGCTTGTGAATGAACACATTACAGATTGCGCAAGCGTAAGAGATGATTGAACTGAAAAGAATAGGGTATAATACAGGAGAAAAGTTGATATTCGGTTCGAGACAATAGAGAGACCACAACAGAAGGGGGAAGCCTTGTTTTTGTTGTGGTCTCTTTTTCTATTCATTGAACCGTACTTACTATAGGAGGGAATAAGATGGAAATCAGAAATTTCTCAGCGAAAGAACGAGCGAAACGATACGAACAACTGACAAGCGAACGTCATGACGTTCTTGTTGTCGGTGGAGGGATAACCGGAGCAGGGATTGCGCTCGATGCGTCGTCACGTGGGATGAAGACAGCGGTTCTCGAAATGCAAGACTTTGCGGCCGGGACGTCAAGCCGTTCGACGAAACTTGTTCACGGGGGACTCCGCTATTTGAAACAATTTGAAGTGGCGCTCGTCGCAGAAGTCGGGAAAGAGCGTGCCATCGTGTATGAGAACGGTCCACATGTCACGACACCGGAACAGATGCTATTACCGATGCACAAGGGAGGCACGTTTGGTCCTTTCTCAACTTCAATCGGACTCATGGTGTATGACTTCCTCGCAGGCGTCAAACGGGCAGAACGTCGCATGATGCTCAAACCGAATGAAGTCATCAAAAAAGCACCGCTCGTGAAAAAAGATGACTTAGTCGGTGGTGGGTACTACGTCGAGTATCGGACGGATGATGCACGATTGACAATCGAAGTGGCGAAAGAAGCCGCGAATCACGGCGCGCTTCTTATGAACTATGCCAAAGTGACCGGGTTGATTTACGAGAACGGCAAAGTGGCGGGGGTACACGTCGAAGACCAAATCGATGGGTCGACATATGACGTCTATGCGAAAAAAATCATCAATGCGACTGGTCCATGGGTCGATGAGTTACGGGAAGAAGACAACTCGAAAAAAGGCAAACAGCTTCGTTTGACGAAGGGAATTCACCTTGTCATCGATCAATCGAAATTCCCACTCAAACAGGCAATTTATTTCGACACACCAGACGGGCGCATGGTCTTTGCCATTCCACGCGGAAACAAAGCGTACGTTGGAACGACGGATACGTTCTTTGATAAAAACAAAGCGCATCCACGCATGACGACAGAGGACCGCGATTATATTTTGGATGCAATCCATTATATGTTCCCAGACGTTCATGTTACGGCAGATGATGTGGAATCAAGCTGGGCGGGTATTCGTCCATTGATTTATGAGGAAGGAAAAGACCCTTCTGAAATTTCACGTAAGGACGAAATTTGGCAGTCAGACAGCGGCTTGATCACGATTGCCGGCGGTAAATTGACAGGGTATCGGAAGATGTCAGAAACGGTCGTCGACCTTGTCGCGAAATTATTAAAAGAAGAAGAGGGTGTCGTCTACTTGGCAAGCCGGACGAAGCATATGCCGATGTCAGGTGGTCACGTCGGCGGATCGAAAGGGTTCAAAGACTTCCTCGAGAAGAAAACGAAAGAACTTCAAAATCACGGTCTCGACGCGGGGCACGCGGAAGAACTCGTCCGTCTATACGGATCGAATATCGATCGCGTCATCGAGCGGATGGACTCGAACGCGTATGACTTGCCAGAGGTCGTCTATGCACAATTGATTTATGGCATTGAAGAAGAAGCGGTCGTACGCGCCATCGACTTCTTGATTCGTCGGACCGGAGCGATGTTCTTTGATATCGATTTCGTCCGTCAACACAAAGAAGGTGTCCTTCGTTGCATGGCCGACGTCTTCAAATGGTCGGATGAGCGTTTGAAAGAAGAGCGTGAAGAAGTGGAGAAGGAGATTGAAATCGCAGTTGTGCCTGTGACTGTCGAATCGTAATGCACTGCATTGCAGGAAAGGTTCATTCTAAATAGGATGAACCTTTTTTGTGTCATGGTTTCATCGATTCGGAATAACGGTATACCTCATAAGTAGTGATTCTTAGATTGAGGGAGAATTTTTTATGAAACGAAACCTCGTTGCCATCCTATTGATTGGCATTCTATTAGTAGTAGGGTGGCGTTATGTCGATCCTAATCGATTGTTAGCCGATGTCTATTATGTCAAAGTCCCAAGTGCAGAAGTGGCGACACAAACCTCGGGTGGTTATCGCTATGATCTCATCGGGTACGACGAGGATGGGAAAAAACGTCCTCTGTCTATTGCCACCACGGGGTTGTTACCGGAAGGAAACTATCTGCGAGTATTTGTGAAAGAAGAAGATGCGGAAGTGACCGACTACGAGCAGGTGAATGTGCTAGACGTACCTGAACAGTTGAAGGAAGAACAGGAAGAAGAGAATTCCGGGCCATCGTTCCCTTGATTTCAAAAGATAGACGTCGCGAAAAAGAGATGAGTTTGGTAAGGTTAAATTGTTTGAATATGGTAAATGATGAATGAAAGAAGGGACATGCATGTCACGGATGTTAATAGCAGATGACCAGGACGGAATTCGTACGATGCTCGCGCAAGTGTTCACGAACATGGGTGTAGACGTGGACACGGCGCAAGACGGCATCAGCGCCTGGGAATTTTTAGAGCGGGAGCAATATGATTTGGTATTGCTCGATATGAATATGCCTCGTATGTTTGGACATGAAGTATTACGTCGCATGCGCGAAAAACCGTTAGACACACCCGTCATGATTATGACGGCATTTGGGGAAGAAACGGTGATTGAAGAAGTGCGTCGTCTCGGGATCACGGCACAATTTGAGAAGCCGTTTGATATTTATGGGATGATTGGAAAAGTGAAAGAAGTCTTGAAAATTTGACGTTTCGTCACCAAGATGACATATGTAAACGCTTGCGCTAAGCCATTTCTATGCCCGAATAGCATAGGCACATGTTTTACGGTGTGTTATAATGGGAACGAATTGCACGGGGGAACTTTTCCCAAACGTGTATAATAGCGAACAGACAGGAGGATGTCATTATGCCATTAGTATCAATGACAGAAATGCTTAACAAAGCATTCGAAGGCAAGTATGCAGTCGGCCAATTCAACATCAACAACCTCGAGTGGACGCAAGCGATTCTTCGCGCTGCGGAAGACGAGAAATCACCAGTAATCCTCGGTGTATCAGAAGGTGCAGCGAAGTACATGGGTGGCTTCACGACAGTTGTCAAAATGGTTGAAGGTCTTATGCACGACTACAACATCACTGTTCCAGTTGCAATCCACCTTGACCACGGTTCTTCATTCGATAAGTGTAAAGCAGCGATCGACGCTGGTTTCACGTCAGTCATGATTGACGGTTCACACCACCCAATCGATGAAAACATCGAAATGACGAAACAAGTTGTTGAGTACGCTCACGCTAAAGGTGCTTCTGTTGAGGCAGAAGTCGGTACAGTTGGCGGCGAAGAAGACGGCGTTGTTGGTGGCGTACAATACGCTGACCTCGATGAGTGTGTACGTGTTGTAAAAGAAGCGAAAGTGGATGCACTTGCTGCAGCACTCGGTTCTGTACACGGTGAATACCAAGGCGAGCCAAAACTTGGATTCAAAGAGATGGAAGAAATCGCGGAAGCGACTAAAACACCACTCGTTCTTCACGGCGGATCAGGAATTCCTGAGCACCAAATCAAAAAAGCAATCGAGCTCGGCCACAGCAAAATCAACGTCAACACTGAGTGCCAACAAGAATGGACTCGTGCAGTACGTGAGAAAGTTGCTGCTGATGCAAAAGTATATGACCCACGTAAAATTATCGGACCTGGTATCGAAGCGATTTATAACGTCGTTACTGGCAAGATGCGTGAGTTTGGTTCAAGCAACCAAGCTTAATCCTGTCCTGAAAGGCTGACTCTTTTGTAGAGTCAGCCTTTTTTTGATGATTTAGGGAACGTATACATATATGGTGAAAAAAAGGGGGAGTCTTTGTGATTTATAACGAACGACCGACAGAATTGTTTTGGCGAATCTTTTATGTATATGGAGCAGTCGTGTTGATTGGTCTTTCTTTAGCATTAGCCGCCGCCCCACTCGTTTTAATTTATTATTATCCGGTACCTTGGCTTATTCCATTGTTAGTCTTAGTCGCCATCGGTGGGTTTGGGGTGTATTGGTTTACGAACACGTTCCGTCGTTTATTTTGGAAAGAACGGAATCACTCTAGATACGAAATGACCGCAACGAGCATCGAGGGTGTGACGTATCGGCATGAACCGGGCGAGTCGGTCGAGCAATCATTTCCAATCTCAGCGATTCGACAAATCGTCTTCTTCCCGGCGATTGTCCGAAAGACACAGCCGTCTCCGACGGTTCGGATTGGTCGTCCTACGGTAGAGTACACTCCGATGCTATCGATTATGACAAAAGATGATGACATGGAAATCTTGTTCGATCAACGTGATCTGGTTGCCTTTGATCAATGGATAAAATCTTTCCATGAGCAGGGAATTCCGCTATTTTACACACCAAAAGAATTGTATTGGATTGGTGCGAATATCTCGACACGACGTGAGCGATTTGAACGGTTGAGTCGTCCGGAAGAAATCGTTCCATTTGTCTACACCGGCGACCTTGTGGCAGATGAGCAGACGGCAGCAACGAATTGGATTGAAACCCACGGATTGGAACGTTTGAAAGAAGGACCACACCAAGCATACTATGTGAAGCAAAGTAAAATTATGAAATGGTCATTTTTCGGGACGCTCGCTGGGATAGGCCTTGTCGTAGGATCGATGCTTGCAATCGCATCGTTGACGTAAAGGGTATAGCAATTCGACATGACTTTCCTCATAATAGAGATTGTAAGCGATCACAAATTAAGGAGGAGACACATATGCGTTTTTTCATTGACACAGCAAATGTGGAAGACATTAAAAAAGCTCATCAAATGGGCGTCATTGGAGGCGTGACGACGAATCCATCGCTCGTCGCCAAAGAAGGTGTCGATTTCCATACAAGACTTCGTGAAATCTGTGAGATCGTCGGGGATCTCTCGGTCAGCGCCGAAGTTATTGCACTCGATGCGTCGGGTATGGTGGAAGAAGGAAAGGAACTTGCCGCCATCGCGCCGAATATTACGGTAAAGGTACCGATGACACCAGCGGGGATGCAAGCGGTAAAACAGTTCAAGGAGCTTGGAATCAAGACAAACGTCACGCTCATCTTTAACGCTAACCAAGCGTTACTTGCGGCACGTGCCGGGGCATCATACGTTTCTCCATTCATCGGACGCTTGGATGACATCGGACAAGATGGGCTTGATTTAGTTGAGACCATTGCGAACATCTTCGCAATCCATGGCATCGAGACAGAAATTATCGCAGCATCTGTGCGTCATCCGGTTCACGTGACAAAAGCTGCACTCCTTGGGGCTGACATTGCCACAGTCCCTTACAAAGTTATCGAACAAATGATGAAACATCCGCTCACAGACAAAGGCATTGAGCAGTTTTTAGCGGATTGGAACAACGCTCAATCCAAATAAGTCCGTCGTAGAAAGGTTTTGATCAGCGTGGAAATTCTCCATATCGTTGGGCAGCAAAAACTAGAAGGAACCGTCGAGATTAGCGGAGCGAAACAGAGCGCTCTCCCTTGCCTTGTGGCTGCACTTCTCACGGAAGAGTCGGTGACGATTGAAAACGTTCCGATGATTGAAGATGTGGAAGTGATGGTCAATTTGTTAAAAGAGTTAGGGGTTCGGGTAAAGCGGGATGGCGAACGAATGACGATTCATTCGAATGAAGCAGTCGCAATGCCTCTCCTCGGTTCTGAGACGCGCAAAGTCCGTGCCGCTGTCTATTTACTCGGGGTCTTCGCGGCTCGCTTTGGAAAAGGGGCGGTTGGGTTACCTGGAGGATATGCGATTGGTCCACGGCCGATTGACTTACATTTGAAAGCGTTGGAACGTCTCGGCATTCATGTTGAGAATGAATCAGGTCTCTATCATGTCCGGGTCGATGAACTTGTTGGGAATCGAATTTACTTAGACTTGCGGTCGTTTGGGGCAACCGTGAGTGCAATGCTTGCGGCTGTTCTAGCGACAGGGACGACGGTCATCGAAAACGCGGCTTGCGATCCGGAAGTCGTCGATGTGGCGACCATGCTCACATCGATGGGTGCACATGTGAGTGGGGCCGGAACGGATGAGATTCGAATTAAAGGGGTGGAACGCCTCCATGGTTGTACGCACACACTCATTCCAGATCGTCTCGAAGCCGGAACGTTCATGATGTTCGGTGCAGTGTCCGGTCGTGTGACCGTCCAACCGGTCATTCCGACACATCTCGAAGGGGTCATTCAAAAACTGTTGGATTTCGGAGCGGACGTCGAGGTTGGTGAGGAGTCAATTACCGTGACGGCGAACCAATTCATGCCAACAGATATTCGGGTGTTCCATTACTCGGGGTATCCGAGCGACTTGCAACCGGTGATGACGGCAGCCTTATTAAAAGCTGACGGAACGAGTGTTGTCACCGATAAATTGTATGCGCAACGATTCCGCCACATCGCCGAGATGCGACGGATGAATGCGCAAATTACACTGGAGGATGCATCGGCTGTGATTCGTGGCGGCAATAAGCTGGCGAACGCAGAGATGGAATGTACCGATGCACGGAGTGCTGCGGCCCTGGTACTGTCAGCGCTCCAAGCTTCTGGTGAATCGACGCTACTACATGCGGAACGACTGAATGATTCGTATGTCGACTTTGTCGGCAAATTAAAACAACTCGGTGCGCTCGTTTGGGTGGAGGAACAAACCGAGGTATAAAGGGGAGATTTCGGGTGGAACGAAGTTTATCGATGGAACTGGTTCGGGTGACAGAAGCGGCGGCACTTGCTTCAGCCCGTTGGATGGGACGAGGATTGAAAGTCGAAGCGGATGATGCGGCAACGACGGCCATGCGCGACGTATTTGACACGATTCCGATGAAAGGGATTGTCGTCATCGGTGAAGGGGAGATGGATGAGGCCCCGATGCTATACATCGGAGAAAAAGTCGGAAATGGCTACGGTTCTCGTCTCGATGTCGCAGTCGATCCGTTAGAAGGGACAAACATCGTAGCGACCGGAACGTGGGGAGCACTTGCGGTTCTCGCGGTCGCGGATGCAGGCGATCTCCTTCATGCTCCAGACATGTACATGGATAAAATTGCCGTCGGACCGGAAGCGGCAGGTCTCGTCAGTCTCGACAACTCGATTGAAGAGAACATTGAAATCGTGGCGAAAGCGAAGAAGAAAAACGTGGAAGATGTCGTCGTCACGATTTTACATCGGGACCGTCACGAAGAAACCATTCAACGTGTCCGCGCGACCGGTGCGCGAATCAAATTGATTCCGGACGGGGACGTCGCCGCGGCCATCAACACCGCTTTCCCGAAAACGGGTGTCGATTTGTTGCTCGGTTCAGGCGGGGCGCCAGAAGGTGTCATCGCTGCAGTCGCAATGAAGTGTTTAGGTGGAGACTTCCAAGGGCGTTTGCTCCCGGAAGATGAAGCGCAGAAACAACGTTGCCATGACATGGGAATCGAAGATACGGATCGAATCCTCCTCCTCAATGATTTGGTGAAAGGTGAAGATTGTATCTTTGCGGCGACCGGCGTCACAGATGGTGAGCTGTTACGTGGAGTCCAATTCACGTCACAAGGCGGACAGACCCATTCGGTCGTCATGCGTGCCAAGTCCGGTACCGTTCGTTTCGTCGAAGGGAACCACTCACTTAAGAAAAAACCAAAAATGGTCATGAAACCAGAATAATCAGAAGTCGTGGATGTGAAAACGTCCACGACTTTTTTGTGGTGAAAGCGTCAGAAAACGGGAATGGATAGTCAGGAGGTGGGTGTGATGATTCAGGTTGAAGGACTCGTCAAAACATTCAAGGATGTTCCAGCTGTCGATGACGTGTCATTTTTCGTGAAAGAAGGAGAAATCTTTGCGTTTTTAGGTCCGAACGGTGCGGGTAAATCGACGACGGTGCAAATGTTGACGACACTCGTGAGACCGACATCTGGAGTGGCACGAGTCAATGGATTCGATGTCGTTAAACAAGAAAAAGATGTCAGATTATCGATTGGAGTTGCCTTACAAGAAACAGGAATCGATAAAGTGTTGACGGGACGAGAGCTCCTTGTCTTACAAGGGCGTTTGTTTAAGATGTCGAATGAAGAGGCGCAACGTCGAGCCGATGAGTTACTCGAAGTCGTTTCACTGACGGATGCGGCCGATCGCCGGAGTGGTACCTATTCCGGTGGGATGCGACGACGTCTCGACTTGGCTCTCACACTCGTCCATCGTCCGACGGTCTTGTTTTTAGACGAACCGACGACCGGACTCGATCCGGCGAGCCGAATCGAAATTTGGAATGAAGTACGCCGATTGAACGAGGAATTCGGGACGACGATTTTTTTAACGACCCAATACTTAGAGGAGGCAGATGAGTTGGCTGACCGGATTGCCATCATCAATCACGGGAAGATTGTGAGTGAAGGAACGGCCGAGGAATTGAAACAGCTCGTCGGTGGAGAGACGATTTCGATGGACTTCGCTACAGAATCTGAAGCGACCCTTGCTGCGACGCGATTTCATACATCTTCGAATGGCACACATGTATCGTTTGAGTTACGTGACATGACGTTGACTGAGATTGTTCGTTCCTTGGATGAACAAGGGTTGCAGCCTGAACGATTGACTGTCAAGCAACCATCGCTCGATGATGTATTCTTGAAAGTGACAGGCGAATCGTATGAAGGAGGCGAGATCCGTGTGGACTGAGACATGGCTATTCACGAAACGGAGTTTGCTGACGACTATTCGAAATCCGTTTTCATTCATCCCGAACTTGATTATTTCTGTATTCTTTTTACTTGTGTATACGAGTGGCTTGTCGAGCGTGGCCTCGTTGCCTCAGTTCGAAGGGAGCGACTATTTGAATTTCATCTTACCCGTATCCATTGTTTCAGGTGCAGTCGGGGGAGCGGGAGGCACGGGTCAGGCGCTTGTCCGAGATATTGAGAGTGGCTATTTCGCACGGCTCTTGTTGACACCGGCGACCCGTACGGCGATTGTGCTCGGACCGATGATTGCGGGGATGTTGCAATTACTCGTCCAAACGCTACTTATTTTTGCTGTCGCGTTTCTCCTCGGTCTCACGATTCCTGTCGGTGCCGCTGGATTCTTTTTCACGGTATTACTCGCAATCGGATTTGGACTTGGTTTCGCAGGATATTCGGTGGGCGTCGCCTTGAAAACACGAAATGCACAAGCGGCACAGGCAGGGACGTTGTTGTTCTTTCCTTTAATTTTCCTGTCGACGACGTTCGTTCCGAAAGAATTGATTGAAGCCGAATGGTTGAAAGTGGCGGCGACGTTCAATCCAACCACGTATATTTTCGAAGGGATGCGAGCGGTTCTGACTCAGCCGGAGATTGACTGGGGTGCTTTATCTGCAGGGCTCGCAGTCGCGGGTACGATGAGTGTACTCATGATCGTCTTTGCGGCAACGAACGCGAGAGGGGCATTGAAGCAAAAATAAGGGAGGAGTTTGATGCAGGAACTATCAACGATGATTCGGATTATTTTAACAGGGATTGGAGCATATATTTCTATCATTTTCATGTTGCGTGTTTCTGGTAAGCGTACATTGGCAAAAATGAATGCATTTGATTTTATTGTGACGGTTGCACTTGGTTCTATTTTGGCAACGACCTTGACTAGTCAACAAACCTCTTTATTGGCTGGACTGACTGCGTTCGGTACACTAATTGTCTTACAATATATATTAGCGAAACTATCTAAGCGATTCTCCATTGTGAATCAAATGATTAAATCAGAACCAACTCTACTGTTTTATAAAGGAGATTGTTTGAGAGAACATCTACAAAAAGAACGAATTTTAGAGATCGAGGTCATTCAAGCGATTCGATCAAGTGGCACTCCTCTAGGACAAGTCGAAGCAGTAATCATAGAAACGGATGGAACGTTTTCTGTTTTGAAAGACTCTCGTCATGTAATGGAACATGTGAACAAATAAAAACGACTCGGTTCCGATGAACCGAGTCGTGATGTTGTATTAAAGGTATGATCCAGCGCCAACGTAGCGTGGTGCCCAGTATCCAGAAGTGAAGCTCGCGTATTTCACGCCGCCTGTTTCTGAGTTGATCATTTGTGTTTTGCTAAGTGCCATTCCGACGTGTTGAATCGTTCCGCCTGAATGTGAGAAGAAGACGAGATCGCCTGCTTGGATCGATGACTTCGAGATTTTCTTCGCGCTTGAGTATTGCTGACGTGAAGAACGTGGAAGTGTTTTTCCGATTGCTTTCTTGTACACGTGTCCAGTATATCCTGAGCAGTCAAAACCTGAAGTTGTTGTTCCACCATAGCGATACGGTGTTCCGAGATATTTCTTCGATTCAGCGACGAGTTTCGAACGTTTGCTAGAAGATGACGTTGAAACCGTTGTTGATGTCGACGTGTTCGCTTTCAAGTATGTGTACGTTGAAGAAGCTGAGATATAACGGTGTGTGCCTTTGTAGTTGATTTTATAGAACGAACCGGATTTACCAAGGTATGTATAGCGTTGACCTTTATCCATTTTCGCGACGACTTTCGATGATGTAAGTGACGGGGCAGTACGGATGTTCAAACCGTTTACTTTCGAGTAAGCAAATGTACCGGTAGCGGCTTCTGCTTGTTCACCTGTTGAGAACATAAGACCCGAGAAAGCGACAGTGGCAGCGACGACGATTGATGCGATACGCTTTAACATTGTATAAATCCCTCCGTTTTTAAAATCAAGACATTCGTATATGACAAATCGAGTAATTTTTAATGGTAGAGCACAAGTTGCGGGATATACCCGGTTTCCTGTGCAAATAAACTATATCATGCGCAAGACCGATAGCATTTTTCAATCGCAAGTCAAAAAAGTGTTTTCTTGTAACAAAAATGAAACAATATGTGGATATAGCACTTATTTTGTTACAAAACTATCTTTTACTGTGTAAGGATTTGTACAAGAGGGAAACGATTGAACAAAAGGTGATTTTTGCACGGTGACGGCATGGGCAAAATATGGTTAGATGATGGCAGAACAAATGAATCAAGTTGAATTCTTCTTGTAATGAAATATGGAAAGATAGGTGACTTGAATGAGTCAACAGACAGAACCGACAAAGAACTATACACTTCGTGAGCTTGAAACGAAGACGTTGAAAGAATTATATGAGATTGCTAAAGAAGTCAAAGTACCGAACTTTCGAGAAGCACGGAAGCGTGAGCTCATGTTTCGTATTTTGAAATCACAGGCTGAATCAAAAGATTTATATTTCCTCGAAGGTATTTTAGAGATCATTCCACCGAATCCACAGTCTCAAAATGATGGCGGATTTGGATTCCTCCGACCAATCAACTATTCTCAATCTTCCGAAGACATCTATATCGCTGCATCGCAAATTCGTCGCTTTAATCTTCGAAACGGGGACCTTGTCACAGGAAAGGTCCGTAAACCGAAAGAGAATGAACGGTTCCAAGGTTTGTTGAGTGTTGAAGCGGTCAACGGAGAGTCGACGGACTCGACGCGTTCGCGTGATTATTTCCCGGCATTGACACCGATTTATCCAGAACAACAGATGGTGCTCGAGACAGAGCCGACCCATCTTTCGGTACGTGTCATGGATATGATCGCACCAGTCGGGTTTGGCCAACGCGGGTTGATTGTGGCACCACCAAAAGCGGGGAAAACGTCGCTTTTAAAAGAAATTGCCAACTCGATCACGACGAACCATCCGAACGTCGAATTGATCATTCTTCTAATCGATGAACGACCAGAGGAAGTGACGGATATTCAACGTTCTGTACCGGACGCAGACGTGGCGTTCTCGACTTTTGACGAGACACCGGAAAACCATGCGCGTATTTCAGAACTCGTTCTCGAACGCGCGATGCGTCTCGTGGAACATAAGAAAGACGTGGTCATTCTGCTTGATTCCATCACACGCTTGACGCGTGCGTACAACCTGTCTGTTCCACCGAGCGGACGGACACTCTCGGGTGGGATCGACCCGGCGGCATTCCACAAACCGAAAAAGTTCTTCGGAGCGGCACGGAATATCGAGGATGGAGGTAGCTTGACTATCCTCGCGACAGCGCTCGTCGATACCGGATCGCGAATGGACGACGTCATCTATGAAGAGTTCAAAGGAACAGGAAACATGGAACTGCATCTGGACCGGAAATTGGCAGAGCGCCGGATCTTCCCTGCAATCGACATTCGTCGCTCGGGAACACGGAAAGAAGAGTTGTTACTAGGGAAGGACGAACTCGATTCGCTCTGGACGATTCGTCGTACAATGAACGAGTCTCCAGACTTCGTCGAACAGTTCTTACGCCGTGTCCGTGAGACGAAAACAAACCTCGACTTTTTTGCTGCGCTAGAGGCAGATAAGAAAAAAAGACGACCGGTGAAAAAAACGAAAACAGACTTGTAAAACCTATAGTAGGGTGATATTATATTCTAGTGAACTTTCTCTAGGTTGAAAGAATACTTAGGGCCGAAGGAGTTGAAAAGCAATGAAACAAGGAATCCACCCAGAATACCGTAAAGTCGTATTCATGGACTCGACGACAGAATTCAAATTCATCACTGGTTCAACTCGTTACTCTAACGAGACAATCACGATGGAAGATGGAAACGAGTACCCACTCATCCGTGTCGATGTATCTTCTGATTCGCACCCGTTCTACACAGGTCGCCAGAAATTCGCATCTGCAGATGGTCGTATCGAGCGCTTCAACAAGAAATACCAACGTTAATCGTAAAGTTGTATGCTCACCGCCTAGGGATTGCCCTTGGCGGTTTTTTGTTGCATCGACACGGGTAAAGAGACGAAAGTATGTCGTGAGGGGGCCGTTATGGAATTTATACTCATTAGTATTAGCTTGTTGATCGGGGTCGGCATCATGTCTCAATGGTTGGCATGGCGTTATCAAATCCCGGCAATCATCATTATGACGCTCGCTGGAGTATTGGCGGGTCCGATCCTCGGGCTGTTCGATCCGCGTGAATTATTAGGGGATTTATATAGTCCGATCATTTCGTTTGCGGTCGCCATCATCTTATTCGAAGGAAGTCTTGGGCTTCACTTTAGCGAAATCAATCAGTTCCGGAGGTCGATCGTCCGGATTGTCACGATTGGAGTCGCGCTCTCATTTGTCGGGATGTCGCTACTCATTCAATATGTAGGAGGGTTACATTGGGTCGTCGCCTGGACGATGGGGGCGCTCTTCGTCGTGACGGGTCCGACTGTCGTCATTCCGTTGTTGCGTCAGGCACACTTGAAAGATCGAGTCGGAGCGATTTTAAAATGGGAAGGCATCATTGTCGACCCTGTTGGAGCATTACTCGGACTCTTCGTCGTTCGACTTGGATACATCGTATATGAAGGTATGGATTTATGGATGCAACTCCTCTTTGCAGGTGCCTGTATTGTAGGGATTGGACTCGGTTACTTGTTCGGCCATCTCTTGATGGGATGGTTTGTGGCAGAAAAAGTACCTCGCTATCTCCGTGCCTCGGTTACGTTGACGGCTGTCCTCATCTTATTCTCACTCAGTGAGCTTATGATGCATGAAGTCGGGCTTCTCGCCGTGACGGCGATGGGGATGACGATGGCCAATACGAAGCATCGGGATGAAGAAATCATCGAAGAACTGCAATCATTCAAAGAAGATATTTCAATCTTGCTCATCTCATCTGTCTTCATCTTGTTGACGGCTTCCTTGTCTCGGGCAGAGCTGTTGAATATTTTCCAATGGCCGCTTCTCTTGACGATTGCGGGCATCCTGTTCTTGGTTCGCCCAGTTGCGATTTACTTGTCGACCATCGGTGGAGGTTTGCCGCTAGCGGAACGAGGGTTCATTGGTTGGATTGCCCCACGCGGGATTGTCGCGATGACGGTCGCGGGATTCTTTGCTGAAGAAGTCGCGCATCTTGGGATTGACGATGCGAAGCAAATGTTGCCGCTCACACTCGGTCTCGTCTTCATTTCCGTTACACTGCACGGTCTCACGATTCGACCGCTCGCGCGAAAATTGAAATTAATCGATGAACAAAAAGAGGCGAACGCTGATGAATAAAGGACGGAGTTCTTTCAATCAGTATTTAGGAGAAGTCAACCCTTTTCCTCAACTCGAAAGATAGGTATAATCGGAAAGCGATTATCGATGGAGAGGGCGAAGAACAATGATGCATGTGACGAACCGATATGGTTGGATTGAAGTGATTTGTGGGAGTATGTTTTCGGGGAAGTCGGAGGAATTGATTCGCCGAGTCCGCCGTGCTCATTATGGAAAGATTCCGGTCCAAGTATTCAAACCAGCAATCGACGACCGGTATCATGAAGAGAACGTTGTCTCACACACAGGGAACTCGGTCGTGGCCGTGCCAATCGCATCAAGCCAAGACTTGTATGATGCCGTTCGTGAAGAAACACAGGTCATCGCGATTGACGAGGTGCAATTCTTTGATGAAGGAATTGTAGATGTCATCGAACAACTTGCGAACGAAGACAAACGCGTCATCTGCGCTGGGCTCGATATGGACTTTCGAGGCGAACCGTTCACGATGATGCCTGAACTGTTGTCACGCGCGGAGTTCGTGACGAAACTACAGGCCATCTGTTTGTCATGCGGCGCGCCTGCGTCGCGGACACAACGTCTGATCGATGGGCAACCTGCTCGGTATGAGGACCCGGTCATCTTGGTCGGGGCTTCCGAGTCTTACGAACCACGATGCCGACATTGTCATGATGTACCGAACAAACCACATCCGGTCCGCCATACGGTGGTAGACTGATGAATCGACGGACCGCCCTCGGCGGTCCGTTTTTTTGCTATAATAGATAGAGTTTGATTTGACGGAGAAAGGACGGATCATCATGTTTGACCGTTTAAGTGTATTAGAAGATCGTTACATGCAATTGAATGAAATGCTCGCCGATCCTGAGGTGCTCGGTGACTCGACGAAGTTGAGACAATATTCGAAAGAGCAGGCACAACTAGAAGAGACGGTACAGATGTATCGTCAGTATAAAGAAACAAGTACAGCTTTCAAGGAAGCGAAGACGATGCTTGAAGACCGGACGCTCGACGCCGACATGCGTGAATTGGCAAAAGAAGAGATGAACCTCCTCGAGCCAGAAGTCAAAGAGCTAGAAGCGAAACTGCGGATTTTATTGCTTCCAAAAGACCCGAACGATGACAAGAACGTTATCGTCGAAGTCCGAGGAGCAGCAGGCGGAGACGAAGCGGCACTCTTTGCAGGAGATTTATATAAGATGTATACGCGATTTGCTGAACGTCAAAATTGGAAAGTGGAACTCATTGACGCGAACTATACCGAACTCGGTGGATTTAAAGAAGTCACGTTCATGATCAACGGGGCAGGTGCCTATTCAAAGCTCAAGTTTGAGAACGGAGCCCATCGTGTGCAGCGAGTCCCGTCGACTGAATCGGGCGGACGAATTCATACGTCCACAGCAACGGTTGCCGTTCTTCCGGAAGCAGAGGATGTCGAAGTGCATATCGATATGAAAGATGTACGAGTTGATACGTTCACTTCATCTGGTCCAGGGGGACAATCGGTCAACACGACGCAATCAGCTGTCCGTTTGACACACATTCCTTCAGGGCTCGTCGTATCATGTCAAGATGAGAAGTCGCAGCATAAAAACAAGGATAAGGCGATGAAGGTCCTTCGAGCACGCCTGTATGACAAAATGCAAAGCGAACATATGGAAGAGTTGTCTGCGCAACGAAAATCGGCTGTCGGAACAGGTGACCGTTCCGAGCGGATCCGCACATACAACTTCCCACAAAGTCGTGTCACAGATCATCGAATTGGATTGACCCTTCAGAAGTTGGACCGTGTCCTAGCAGGTGAACTCGAAGACATTATCGACGCACTCATCATGGACGAACAGGCACGTCTCATGGAGGATGCGGAATGATGCGGATTGCCGCACTACTTAAGCAGACGGAAGAACGACTAGTTGAAGCTGGGCGCGACCGTGCGGCTGCCGAATGGTGGCTCATGCATGTGTTGCAAGTCGATCGTACCGGTCTCCTCGTTTGTTTGTCGGATGAATTGTCTTCAGATGAAGCGACACGGTTCGAGACGGGAATCGAGCGTTTATTGATCGGAGAACCGGTACAACACGTGATTGGACATGCTCCGTTTTACGGGCGCTCGTTTGAAGTGAACCGGGATGTGTTGATTCCGAGACCAGAAACGGAAGAGTTGATCGACTGGGTACTTGGGCAACTTCGTCACATCAAGGATGATGAGATTGTCGATGTCGGGACAGGAAGCGGGGCCATTGCGATTACCTTGAGCCTCGAGCTCGGCGTACGTGTACAGACGGTCGATATTTCGCGTGAGGCGATTGAAGTCGCTAAACGAAATGCAGCCACACTTGGCGCAACTGTACGGTTTTATGAAGGAGACGGGCTCGCACCGATTGCGGACCACTCGATTCGCGTTCTCGTCTCAAATCCGCCTTACATCGAGGCCGATGAGCTGTTAGATGAGACGGTCGTCGGCTACGAACCGCACCTTGCGCTCTTCGGAGGGAAGGATGGGCTCGACATGTATCGGCAATTAATATTGGAATCGGTGCGCGTCTTACGTGCCGATTGGCATTTGATTGCGTTTGAAATCGGGTATAACCAAGGACAAGATGTGAAATCATTACTGTCTGAACGTTATCCTGAAGCAGAAACGGGTATTTTAAAAGATATAAACGGCAAGGACCGTATCGTCTATGCCGTAAGGGAAGGGATTGCGTATGGAAACGAAATGGATTAATTCGAATGAGATTGAAGAGGGGGTACGTCTTCTTCAAGCGGGTGAAATCATCGCCATGCCGACAGAAACCGTCTATGGTCTCGCTGGAGATGCCATGAACGATGTGGCAATTCGAAAGATTTTTGAGGCAAAAGGTCGTCCGTCGGATAACCCGCTCATCGTCCATATCGCTTCAATCGACCAAACGAGTTTGTTTGTCGATTCGATTCCTACTGTTGCCAAACGCTTAATGGATGCGTTTTGGCCAGGCGCTTTGACGATCATCTTGCCTTCAAACGGACGAGCCTCTTCGCTCGTGACCGCGGGCCTCGATTCCATCGGACTTCGGATGCCGAATCATCCGGCAGCACTCGAGTTAATTCGTAAGTCAGGGTTAGGGCTTGCGGCTCCGAGTGCGAATCGTTCCGGACGACCTTCGCCGACAACTGCTCAACATGTCGCGGATGATTTGAACGGACGAATCGCAGGAATCGTGGATGGGGGTCCTACCGGAATCGGAGTCGAGTCAACCGTTGTGGATTGTACGGGGGACACGGTAACGATTTTACGACCAGGTGGTGTGACGCGAGAAGAAATGGAAGCTGTCATTGGACCGGTCGCCTTAGATGCCAATTTGAGTAACGATGAAGCCACACCACGATCGCCGGGAATGAAGTATACGCACTATGCCCCAACGGCACCTGTTTTTTTAGTCGATGGCACACGCAAAGATTTAGAACGTGTCATCGAGGAGCGGAAGCAAGCGGGGTTGCGAATCGGTGCACTTGTCTTCGACGAGAACCCGACACCGGCTGAGGTCACGTATTCACTTGGGACCTCGATGGAAGTGGCGGCGCAACGTTTATACGACGCGCTTCGTCGATTTGATGAAACAGACGTGGATGAGATTTATGTGAACACGATTGAACCGGTCGGAGTCGCACTTGCCGTCTATAACCGTTTATACAAAGCAGCGGGCGGAAAGATTGTGCACCCGACGAAAGATGCCTAAAGACATAGAGGAGGACACGCGATGTCAATGAAACGCGTATTATTCATATGTAGTGGCAACACGTGCCGAAGCCCGATGGCGATGGCCTTGCTCCGTTCGAAGATGACCGGGGATGAGTTTGATATTCGCTCAGCTGGTCTACGGACGATGCAAGGATTCGATGCTTCAGAAAATGCACTGCAAGTTCTCAGAGAACGTGGGATTGAGCTCGATCATGTCACCCAGACGTTCGATGATGTGTTAGGGAATTGGGCGGATATCATCTTGACGATGACACGCGCACACCGTGAACAAATTCGGGATACATACCCGGATTTGTCTGAGCGGACGTACACGCTCTATGAATTCGTGACGGGGCTTGAACGAGACATCAACGATCCGTTTGGCGGTTCGATGAATGTGTATCGCCAAGTGCGAAACGAGCTCGAACCACTCGTGAATCGACTTGTGTTAAAATTAACGAATGATGGGTCAAAGGTGACGAAACCACCGAGACGCCTACCAAAGAAGACGGGGGAATGAACGAATGAAAATTGCAATTGGCGCTGATCATGGCGGCTTCAACTTGAAGAAAGAAATCGTAGCCTTGCTTGAGGAACTCGGACATGAGTATAAAGATTTCGGGACGCACTCAGCGGACTCGATTGACTACCCGGATGTGGCCATCCCGGTCGCAGAAGCGGTAGCGGCAGGTGAATTCGATCGTGGGATTTTGATTTGCGGTACGGGAATCGGAATCGGGATTGCGGCGAACAAAGTCAAAGGGATTCGTGCGGCACTCGTCCATGATTCATTCAGTGCAAAAGCGACACGTCAGCATAACGATTCGAACATCATGACGATGGGCGAGCGTGTCATCGGACCTGGTCTTGCACTCGACTTGGTGACGACGTGGCTCGATACGGACTTTGAAGGCGGTCGCCATTCAAACCGTGTCGACAAGATGAGTGCTTACGAATCGAAGTGAGTCAAATGAAGACGGAACTTCTCGGATTTTTGACGGAGCTTCACGAACGGTTTCCTTTGAATGATGAGCGCATTCTCGTCATCGGATGCTCGACGAGTGAAGTGCTCGGAAAAACGATTGGGAAGGCAGGTTCCATTGATGTTGCAAGCGAATTGATGGAAGCATTCCTTGAATTTAGAAAGAAGACAGGTGTCCATTTGGCGTTTCAAGGGTGTGAGCATATCAATCGTGCCCTCACCGTTGAGCGCCGGACACTCAAACAGTTCGGTCTCACAGAAGTGACGGTCGTCCCGATCCGGTCCGCGGGCGGAGCGATGTCAGAGAAGGCTTATGCCAACTTTGATGAACCATGTGTCGTCGAATCGATTCAAGCAGATGCCGGGATTGATATCGGCTCGACATTGATTGGGATGCATTTGAAACCGGTCGCGATACCGGTTCGGTTATCATCGAAGCATCTCGGAGAGGCGTACGTCACGTTCGCAGTCACGAGACCGAAACTGATTGGTGGGCCACGGGCTCAGTATCCAAATAAATGAAGAAAGCATCGCGTTTAGGTTTTTCGACCGAATGCGATGCTTTTTTTATTCAAATTATAAATCTTCTCCAAAAAGATAGGAGATGACCATCGGGAAACGCTCACGCCAGGCGAGCTCGTTGTGAACTCCTTCTTCAATCACTTCGAAGCGGATGTGTTCGACCTTGTCTTTTAACAGGTTGTACACGCGTTCGCTCGACTCACGATACATCTCGTTCGTCGGTCCATTTTCGATCGGTTCCTCGACTTCTTTTGCGCCGACGTCCAAGTAAAGACGCTCGACGCCCTTCAAATCGCTCGCTTCAATCAATTGTTCCAGCTCGGTTTGGTTGAACCAAAATGCAGAGGACAGGGAAGCGACACGCTTGAAGACGTCTGGATATACACATGCTGCATATATCGAGATGAGCCCACCCATCGAACTTCCCATCATCGCTGTTTCTTCCGGAATCGTCCGATAGTCAGCATCGATTTGAGGTTTCAATTCCTGCGCGATGTATTCGATATACGCCGAACCCTGCCCGCCGAGCACGATGTCACTTCCGAGCAAACTTTCACCGATATAAGGGTTTTCCCACGGTCCATACTCATCGAGTCGTTGTTCGCCTGGTGCACTATCGAGGGCGACGACAATCAAGTCACGCTTCGAGGCGTCTAAATATTCACCGACGCGCCAGCTCATGTTGTAGCTCGCATCCTCGTCAGCAAAACAGTTCTGTCCATCGTGCATGTAGAGGACCGGATATCGTTTTTCGGACGTCCCATAGTCGGAAGGTGTGTAAATACGGACCGTTCGTGTCCGTTCGAACGGTGTGATCGTCAGTTCTTTTGTCTCAATCATAATTGGCCTCCTCACAGTTACATTCCTATTAATGATACCCAACTTTTCATCAGATTATTGCGATACCCAAAAAAACAAGCGTGTGGTACGATGGGGGTGTTGATTTTTAGACATTTAGAGGGGGTCTTCACATGGTAAACACGACGAAGTTGAAAGTGCAGGATGCGGAATTGTTTGAGGCAATGCAACACGAGCTCGGTCGTCAGCGCGACAACATCGAACTCATCGCTTCAGAAAACTTTGTTTCAGAAGCGGTCATGGAAGCGCAAGGTGGCGTATTGACGAACAAATATGCCGAAGGATATCCGGGACGCCGTTACTACGGTGGCTGTGAGTTTGTCGACGTCGCTGAGAACTTGGCGCGTGACCGTGCGAAAGAATTGTTCGGTGCAGAACATGCGAACGTACAACCACACTCGGGTGCACAAGCGAACATGGCGGTCTACTTCACGGTGCTTGAAGCAGGAGATACGGTTCTCGGAATGAACTTGTCTCATGGTGGTCACTTGACGCACGGTAGCCCGGTCAACTTCTCAGGTGTGCAATATAACTTCGTCGAATATGGTGTAGACAAAGAGACAGAACACATCGATTATGACGTCGTCGCTGCACTTGCGAAGGAACATAAGCCGAAATTGATTGTTGCGGGAGCATCGGCATACCCACGTACAATCGACTTCGCGAAGTTCCGTGAGATCGCGGACAGTGTCGATGCTTATCTTATGGTCGATATGGCGCACATCGCTGGACTCGTGGCAGCAGGTCTACATCCGAACCCGGTCGAACATGCGCATTTCGTCACGACGACGACGCACAAGACGCTCCGTGGACCACGTGGAGGGATGATTCTTTGTAAAGAAGAGTTCGCCAAAGCGATCGATAAGTCGATTTTCCCAGGGATTCAAGGAGGACCGCTCATGCACGTCATCGCGGCAAAAGCGGTCGCGTTCGGTGAGGCACTCCAACCGGAATTCAAAGATTACCAACGTCAAGTCATTGCGAATGCACAAGCACTTGCGGCAGGCCTTGAAGAAGAGGGACTTCGAATCGTATCGGGCGGAACGGACAATCACCTATTGCTTGTCGATCTTCGAGGAATCGACATCACAGGTAAAGCAGCTGAGCATGCATTGGATGCAGCGGGAATCACGGTCAATAAAAACACGATTCCATTCGACCCGGCATCACCGTTTGTCACAAGCGGAATCCGTCTTGGAACGGCTGCGATGACGACTCGTGGCTTCAAAGAAGCGGATATGAAAGAAGTGGCACATCTCATCGGGCGTGTGCTGAAACAACATGAAGACGAGGCGGTAATCGCGGAAGCACTTCAAGACGTGCAATCGTTAACGGCGAAGTTCCCGCTTTACCCTGAACGAGGCTGAGTCAATGGATATTCGGACACTAGCAGAACGAGAGCTATCCGAACTTCCATTGTTCGATATGACAGAATGGTTGGCTCGTAAAGGGGAATACGATCCTTCTTTCCGTCTTGTCGCCAGTGAGTTTGGTGTCATCACGACGCTCCTTGACCATGGCTATTATGAAGAAGCGAGCGAACGAATCGTGCCGCTCCTCGGGATGAAAGTGCCTGCTGCTTTCCATCGACTAGGTCTTGCGCTAGAAGTGAAGGCGAACGGAAGAAAAGCGGCCAAGCGCCGCTTTCGTTCGTTCTCGTCGGCTGTCATCCAACATTCTGATTTAGCCGAGTGGCGACAGGCGTTCAAGCTCGATAAGAAATGGCTTGGGCTTCCGCTAGTGGTCAGTCTTGCGGCTGGAGCGCTCATATTTTGGCCAGATGCCGAACCGCCCGTCGTCACGCCGGACGAGCCGGACGAAGTCGTTGTCGAGACCGTAACGGAAGAAGAAGCACTCGCAGAACGCCTTGAAGAGCTCGAGGCAGAAGTCGCCCGACTCGAAGAAGAGAATGAGAAACTTCAAGATTCGGACGAACAGAAGCCAAAGGAATCAACTGAAGAAGCACCGGACACATCAACGGATGTTGTACCGCTGGCTGAGGTAGAAGCACTTGTTCAAGATAAACAGTATGAAAAAGCCGACCGCCTATTAGGTGGAAAAGCGAAAGTCGGACAAGAACAAGCAGTTGGGTTTTATCGACTTCTTGTCGACAATAAATTGGGACAAGCGGACATTGCGGACTATGCGGCTTATCTCGAGTCGTATCCAGAATCCGGTTACAAGGCAGATGTCCTTTGGATGAAAGGGATTGCCGAGAAAAAAGCGAATGACCCGGCGTACCGTGAAACGTTGACGACCGTTTCTGAGATGGAAGGGACGTATTGGGCACCGATTGCGAAGTCCGTGCTCGAAGAATAAGGTGCTACATGAGTAGCGCCTTTTCTCATGAAATTCTAATGAAGTACACCACGATTTCTCGTTTTCCTGTCGTATGATTTGAGATAGGAGGGATGCGTGTATGAAACGTGTAATGAAAACCATTGGAACAACTTTATTGGCGATCGGACTTATGGGAATCGGACTTGCCGGATTTTTGTTCTTCACTTCACCTGGACAATCCAGCCTGTCGCAACTATCGCTAGCGGCGCTGGAAGTCGAACAGCAGATGGAACAAGTCGATACGAAGTGGGATGAATGGGAAGATGATTTAGAAAGACGAATCGAGCAAGCCGTTCCAGAAGGCGTTCGTCTGTTTTTTGCGGATTGAATTCGGGAAATGAATAACAATACGTCGAGCGAACTGCTCGGCGTTTTTTCAAAGGAGTGAGCAGGATGCAGACGATTCTCGTCGTAGAAGATGATTCGAAGATTGCGCGATTACTGGAGTTGGAATTGAAGCATGCGGGATATGCGGTCATGGTGGCGACAGACGGTCGTACCGGTTTGGAACGAGCTCTCTCTGACGATGTCGACCTCGTGTTGCTTGACGTAATGTTACCTCAAATGAGTGGACTCGAGGTGGTCCGTCGTCTGAAAGAAGAGCGACCATTGTTACCGGTTCTGATGGTGACGGCCCGTGGCGATCGATACGACAAAGTGAGTGGGCTTGATCTTGGCGCAGATGATTACATCACGAAACCATTTGAAATAGAAGAGGTGCTCGCACGAATTCGGGCATTTTTACGAATGCGCCAGCTTGTTCGTCAGGACCATTCCGAACAGGTGTTGACGTACGACACATTGACTGTCGACGTGAATCGTCATGAAGTATATTGTGACGGAAAGAAAGTAGATTTGACTCGACGTGAGTTTGACTTGTTGGTTTTCTTTTTAGAGAATCCGGAGCGTGTTTTGACGCGTGACCAACTCGTCGAACACGTGTGGGGATTCGACTACTATGGGGATACGAATGTCGTGGACGTGTATGTCCGATACGTAAGGAAAAAACTGACCGGCTCTTGGATTCAAACGGTTCGTGGTGTCGGCTATATGTTGAAGCGTGGTGAGTGACCGATGCTACGAACAAAAATTGCGTGGGCGATGACAGGGTTTATGTTGTTGCTTCTTCTCGTCTCCTTTGGCGTAACCTGGTTCGTCGCCAGACAGGAAATTGTCGATTCGCGTTTTGACGTGTTACTGCAGGCGTTGAATCTCTTGGAAGAAGATGTCCGGAATAGCGATGCGGTATTGTCGCTTCATGAGGACAGTGTCGTGTTAGAACGTCAAGAAAACGGCGAATGGGGAATCATCGGAGGAGAAGTGCCAGACGGAACGACGTTTCCCATCAATTACGGGGAACCGGCCCTCATCGATGATTGGTTTGTGGTCGCGACGACGGATGGACTAGCGTTCGGCTTTCAGGATCGAGATGTGAGCAATACGATTCAAGCGCTCGCAACCATTTTTCTCGTCATGTTCTTCTTTGCTGTTCTCTTGACGTTCCTAGGGACGTGGTGGATTTTACGTCAAGGTCTGTCACCGTTACGCCGATTGACAGAGACGATGGAACGGATCACGGAGTCCGGTAAGTTTGAGACAATCGAAGTGGCTGACCGAAAAGATGAAGTGACGACTCTTTCGGACGGATTTAATCATATGATTGAGCGAGTCGAAGGGACGATGGAGCAACAACGTCGTTTCGTCGCCGATGTTTCACATGAACTCAAGACACCGTTGACCGTCATCGAGGGCTATGCGAAGTTATTACAACGATGGGGACAAGAAGATGAGAGTGTACGTGCCGAAGCGATTGACCATATTTTAACGGAGTCGCGTCAAATGCGAAATGATTTGATTGAACCTATGCTCGAATTGAATCGATTTGCTGCACTCGAACAGGTAGAGCGAGAAGAAATCGATTTAGCTGAACTTGGGGAATCAATAGGAGAACGTTTTTTGCGGTCGCACGGCGTCCATTTACCTATTGAATCTACAGGAAGCTGGTTTGGTCATCGTGAGTCGTTACAGCGGATTCTTGTCATCCTATTAGACAATAGTTTGAAGTATGCGGAAGAGACGAGCCTTCATTTGAAGAGTGATCGAATTGAGGTACGCGATCGAGGACCGATTCTTTCGGATGATGTGAGGAATCGGCTGTTCGATCGATTCTACCGATTAGATGAAGCGCGCGATCGCAGTGGGAGCGGTCTTGGTCTCGCGATTGCGAAAGAAGTGGCGGACTTGAATGAGTGGACGATCGGGAGTAGATCGAATCATCCGGATGGCAGTATATTTTTTCTGACTCGATGATGAATATTTCGCATTTTCTCATCAACTTCTAATGAAGCCTTAAATATGCTCTCACGGAAGAGGCTTATGATGAAAATAAGAAGAACACATCATGAGGAGGAAACAAACATGAAACGCATCGGTTGGATTATCGGCGCATTATTAGCTGTCATGGCAATTGTTGGAATTGGATTTTACGTAAACGGGAATCAGACGGATACGGTCATTGTTCCACAAGCAATCAATCAAGCGAGTGACGATCGATCAACGGACAACCCAGATGACCCTGCTACATCGGATGGCTCAAGTAGCGCATCAGATGATTCGTCAGCAGCGCGAGTGGGAGATGGAGACGACTATGAACTATACGGGACGCTCGTAAAGTTATCGAAAGAAGATGTCACCATCAGCTTCAATGGAAAAGAGTCGACATACCCTTTAGCGGCGACACATGAAATCGATGACGATACACCGCAAGTGGGTGACCGGGTAAAACTCGAATTGAACCGAGATGATGAAGTGAAGGAAGTGGACCGTGAGAGTGGTGATGATGCGTATATTTACGGCACGCTCGTCAAACTCACAAATCAAGAAGTCACGATTAAAATCGATGGGAAAGACAACGTATATCCACTTGCCGCACGCTCTGAAATCGATGATGATACTCCGCGTGTCGGCGACCCTGTCAAACTTGAGCTAAATCAAGATGGGGCGGTCATTGAAGTCGATCGTGAATCAGAGGACGACCAGAATGAACAAGATGATTCTTCGCAGGACGACTCATCTCAAGATGACTAATGAAGTGATAAAAAGGACTAATCTCTTGATGGATTAGTTCTTTTTTTGTTGCTAGACGTTGAAGTATAAAATGAGTTGGACCGCTTTCATCAAGTCATCGGAAACGTAATAATTCTGAAATCATCACAAAAATAGGTTCTATGTTATGATGTACAAGAAAAATTTAGGTGGTTTCCACCTAATTGGGAATGAGGAGGAACATCAATGCGCACGTATTGGGGAATCTTGCTCAGTTGTATCTTGTTGAGTGGATGTGGTGCCGAGACGTTGAACGCGATTGAGTTACGTCCTTTGTCTTCCTATCGAGTCGAGCAAGATCCTGAGATACCGTTAATGAAACAAACACAAGAGAAGCTACTTACATACTGTGAGCGTCGTCCGACAGATGTCTTACCAGAGCGACGAGCCAAGGTGGCAGAAGTGACATTTCATCATCCGCTCTATGAAGTACTCGGTTCCAAAACGGTAAAATATTTTGCGGCGGGTGATGAACGTTACGTGACCTGCGCGAACAGCAATGAGTTGATGGAGCGAACGTTTGCCGTGGAGCCGATTCAAGCGTTTGAAGCGCTCGAACAAGAGCGCTTTCAAGAATCGAAAGTGGTCTCGACAATTGAGTTTGAGCGCATCGATGACCTTGAATCGATTACAAGTACGTTCACATTGAACGAGACGCATGAAGAAGTGATGCCCGACTCGGCTTTCCGTTATACGACACCGGATACGGGAGCGATCTATGTGACGTTCGAGACGATTCGAAATGGGCGTACACTTGACCCGATCATTGAACCAAAACTATTCCCGTTTCAAAGCGGAGAGAATGAAGGGTATATTTTCTTGACGAGGCGTGCCGATGATCGTCTCACCCTACAAATCGGAGAGGCGTCCTCGCTCAAACAACTCATCCTACCGAATATATATGAGGCTCCTTATATGAAAGTCGATCCGAAAGAAGAGCTCTCGCTAAAGGGAAATCATCGCGAACTCATGAAACGCATCATCTTATCTGATCGACCGATTGAAGGGGATGTGGCTGAAGAGACGTCGTTATCGTTATCGAAAACATACGGAACGGTCCTTGAAATTTGGGGGCATGTCCGTCGTCCAGTGACAAACAAGATGTCCACGCGCCCCGCCGAAAGGGAAACGCGCCTGGCAGTTTTTGAATCGGATCAAGATACAATCTGGCTAGACGGACCAAAAACGCAAGAGTTGTTTGACGCCTTGTCTCATATTCAGCCGCATGAAAAACCGTCTACAGCTATCAAAATCGGAGACTTGCATCTGTATGAAGAATTGACTGAGCAATCCTTTGACGTATGGAAAACGGAAACAGAACTCTATTTAGTCGATCAACACACATCTCAATCGTATGAACTTCCGGGCAATGATTATTTCCAGGTCATTCAACCATAAGTGGCGTCTGACCTTTGATAAAATAGAAGTTGGCTCTACCCATCTCAACAGAGTTAGGGTACAATGCTCGAGAGAGAATGAGAGAGGAGTGAAGCAAGATGGGAAAAGTACATGTTTATGACCATCCTTTGATTCAGCACAAAATGACGATTATGCGTAAAGTAGAGACGGGGACGAAGCAGTTCCGTGAACTCGTCGACGAAGTTTCTTCACTTATGGCATACGAAATCACGCGCAGCCTACCCCTAACAGACGTAGAAATCGAGACACCGGTCTCTGTTTCCACTCAAAAGATGATTGCCGGCAAGAAATTGGGAATCGTCCCTATTTTACGTGCAGGACTTGGTATGGTGGATGGGTTCCTCAAAATGATGCCGAACGTAAAAGTCGGTCATATCGGTCTTTACCGCGATCCGGAAACACTTGAGCCACACGAATACTACTTGAAACTTCCGACAGACGTCACAGAACGCGACTTTATCGTTGTTGACCCGATGCTCGCGACAGGTGGTTCGGCTGTTGATGCGATTGCATCACTCAAGAAACACGGAGCGAAGTCAATCAAGTTGGCATGCCTCTGCGCAGCACCAGAAGGCGTAGAGCGTGTACAAGCAGAACATCCGGATGTAGAGATCTATCTTGCTGCACTCGATGAAAAATTAAATGACCACGGTTATATCGTTCCTGGACTTGGGGATGCGGGTGACCGTTTGTTTGGTACGAAGTAATGACTTAAAAGCGAGAATCGCCTATGCGATTTTCGCTTTTTTTACGATTGACACTGAATAATATTTATCATTTACGGATGTCACAAAATAGACACAAAACTAGAGCGAGAAGAATGGCGAACTGGGATGGAATTTATCTATTCTTTCTTATTTAAGTAGAATCCCTCGATTTCGAATATAAAACCATGATTGAGAAAGGGATTTTGAACAGTATGAGATTCCTCACAAAAAAATGGGCAAAATCGCTCGACATGGTAAAAACATCCTCGGTATACTGATACAGGACGTTGAAAACGATTTCAAAATGAAGTCAACCGTCGTTTCGTAACTCTTTGTGAACGTAAGCGTTTACCGATTGAATTTTCCAAAACGTGGGGGTATAACTGAACTATTCTTCATCTGATTACGTTTGTGAAATGTTATAAAGTCAACATTTTTATTTCAACGTTTCTTCACACTTTCTTAAAAAAGTGCCTCAATCGTTTAGTTTATGAAGTGCGTAAAACTATTGATACGACTTGATTTAAAGCGCTTTTATAATTGTGAAATTCATTGACTTCTTATGCCATTTCTATTACTCTGAACTTGTGTGACTTTTGATGGTCACGCGAGTGTGAATTCGTGAAGAACAAGGGAGCACGTGAGACTCGAAAGGGGGATTTGGATGGCGAAAAAAGACAATCGTTATCTATCCTATGCCTCGCTCGCTTCACAAATCTCGACAGCACTTGCTGGACCGATTGTCATCGGTTATCTCGTCGGACAGTACGGCGAAAGACGTGAATTTTGGGGCACGTTTGGTTGGAATGTGTCGATTATCCTTGGACTCGTGTTCGGGGTTACGGCGCTAGTTCTCACCCTTCGGAGTTTATTGACAGGAGAGGACGAATGAATACGATTCAAGCAGACAGAAAAGCACAAAAAGAGTTGATGAAGCGTTATACGAAATGGTTTACCATTTGGTTTGCAATTTTGTTAGTTGGCGCCTTCATCGTCCCGATGTACAAAGCCGTTTTTCTCGGATTGTTCATCGGCGGGGTCGGGAGTCTCATCATTCTACATATGCAGAATCGAAGTGTCATACGTATGTATGACGTCATCGAGCATGGACGACGACCAAAGTCGCACGGGACCGTTTCAAGAATGGCGGTCGGTGCGTTAGCAGTGATAGTCGGTCTTCTCTACGAGGATCGAGTGTCCGTCATCGCGGTGGTAACTGGTCTAATCGCCGGCCACATCATACAATTTGGCGAGTTTACACTTGCCCAGCTCAGCAGGAAAAGAGGTGAATATTAATGGGTCATGAGTTTCCCACATATTCTCTGCACTTTGGGGACTATACGTTATACGGGAGCTGGACGAACGTCATTACAGTGCTAGTTGCAGCGTTACTCGTCTTCGTATTCGCCATTTGGGGGACAAGACGTTTGGCAATGAAGCCGACTGGCAAACAAAACTTCATGGAATTCTTCGCGGAGTTCGTACGTGGAATCATCGCAAGTGCGATGGACTGGAAGACAGGAGGACGCTTTATTGGATTTGGGATGACGTTGATTTTGTTCATTCTCTTCTCAAACTTGATGGGTCTACCGTTTAACGTCATTTCCGGACACTATTTGTGGTTCAACTCACCGACAGCCGATCCTTACGTAACCTTGGCGTTGTCGACACTCGTCGTTGCAATGTCGCACTATTACGGGGTGAAGCTACACGGGTTCAAGCACTATTCAGCGGAATTCGTAAAACCAGTCTGGTTCTTGCTTCCGATCAAATTGATCGAGGAGTTTGCGAACACGTTGACGCTCGGTTTGCGTCTATACGGTAACATCTTTGCCGGTGAAATCATGATTACCATCATCTTGGGACTCGCGATTACAGCCGAAGGCGCACTCAACCCGCTCGGCGCAATCTTTGCGGTCGTACCAATGATTCTATGGCAAGGTTTCTCAATCTTTATCGGGGTTATCCAATCCTACATTTTCCTGACGCTTGCAATGGTGTACATCGGGCACAAAGCTTCGGCCGAACATTGATTCGGACATCTCGCCAAAGCGTTACAACCAAATTATTTACTTAACTTTTAGGAGGAATATACACAATGGAACAACTTAATCTTCTCGCAACAGCAATTGTTATCGGTCTTGGAGCACTCGCAGCTGGTATCGGTAACGGTTTGATCGTATACGGAACAGTACAAGGACAAGCACGTCAACCAGAACTCAAAAACGAACTTCGTCAAACAATGTTCATCGGTATCGGTTTGGTTGAGGCCCTCCCGATCATCGGTGTGGCTGTCGGTTTCCTTCTCCTCAACTCTTGATTCCGAGTTAACGAGAATAGCATGAGAGGGAGCACGTCTCCCTCACTTATTTAGTCAAGAGGAGGGTATGCATGGATACGATGATGATTGCAGCTGGTGCTGGCGGCGAAGGCCTCCGCATTCTGGATATGATCTTTACAATTTTCACATTCCTCGTACTCTTGGCCCTGTTGAAGAAATTTGCTTGGGGACCACTCCTTGGAATGATGAGACAGCGTGAAGAGTATGTAGCGAACGAAATTGAACTCGCTGAAAAGAGCCGCAAAGATGCGGAACATTATGTCGTTGAACAACGTGACGCACTCAGTGCAGCACGTACTGAATCAAAAGAAATGCTCGACGCAAGCCGTCGACAAGCAGAAGCAGAACAAGCACGCTTGGTGGAGCAGGCGCGTTTGGAAGCCGAACAAATTAAAATCGAGGCAGAGAAAGCGATTGAGCGTGAGCGTGAGCTTGCGAAACAATCTCTTCAAACGGAAGTCGTCACACAGGCGCTTTCGGCAGCACGCCACGTCCTTCAATCAGACCTTAAAGGCGATGAAGCGAAACAACGTGCCCTCGTCACAGACTTCCTGTCTAAAGCGAAAGGTGCGAACTGATGAACGCATCACTAGCAAAACGCTATGCCAAAGCGCTCTTCGACTTAGCGCGGGAACAAGGCACGCTCGACCAAGTCGAAGCGGAAGTGCGTCTGCTCGATGAAGTGCTCCACGCGACTCCTGAACTCATGGATCTCTTAACGAATCCGGCAGTCAGTGACAGCGAGCTTGCACAGCTTTTAAAAGACAGCTTTGGTGATATGACGGCGATTGTCGTGAACACACTTCTTGTCATGGTCGAAAACGACCGTGCGGCAGAGGTTCGCGCATTGCCACGTTACGTCCGCGAATTGATCAACGACTACCGTGGGATTGCAGAGGGTATTGTCACAAGCGCCTACCCGTTGTCGGCAACAGACTTGAAAGACGTCGAACTCGTCTTCGGACAGAAGCTCGGGAAGACGCTCCAATTGAAGAACGTCGTCGATGAAGAAGTCATCGGTGGACTCCGTGTCCAAGTCGGATACACGACGTACGATGATACGATTGAAACGAAATTGACACGCCTCGAGCGTGAATTGTTGAATGCGTAAGAAATAGGGGTGAATTCAATGACAATCAAAGCTGAAGAAATTAGCGCCCTGCTAAAAGAACGAATCGCTTCGTACGGTTCTGAAATCGAAGTCAGCGAGACAGGTACAGTCATTCAAGTAGGTGACGGTATCGCTCGTGCACACGGACTCGATAACGTTATGGCGGGGGAACTCGTAGAGTTCTCTAACGGCGTAATGGGCTTGGCGCAAAACTTAGAAGAAGGTAACGTCGGGATTATCATCCTTGGCGATTACAAAGGGATCAAAGAAGGCGACTCTGTCAAACGTACAGGTCGCATCATGGAAGTTCCAGTTGGTGAGGCACTCCTCGGACGTGTCGTCAACCCACTCGGACAACCAATCGATGGTCTTGGACCAATCGTAACTGACACGTATAACCCGATTGAGCGTAAAGCTTACGGCGTTATGGCACGTAAATCGGTTCACGAACCACTTCAAACAGGAATTAAGGCGATTGACGCCCTCGTTCCAATCGGTCGTGGTCAGCGTGAGCTCATCATCGGTGACCGTCAGACAGGTAAAACATCTGTTGCCATCGATACGATTATCAACCAAAAAGAAGAGAACATGATTTGTATCTACGTTGCTATCGGTCAGAAAGAATCGACTGTACGTGGCGTAGTAGAGACGCTTCGTCAAAACGGAGCGCTCGACTATACAATCGTCGTTTCGGCATCGGCATCACAGCCGGCACCACTTCTTTACCTCGCACCATTCGCAGGGGTATCGATGGGTGAGTACTTCATGGATCGCGGACAACACGTCCTCGTCGTTTATGATGACCTTTCGAAACAAGCGGCAGCTTACCGTGAGCTCTCGCTCCTTCTCCGTCGTCCTCCAGGCCGCGAAGCCTACCCAGGGGATGTCTTCTACCTCCACTCACGCCTTCTTGAGCGTGCAGCGAAGTTGAACGACGAACTCGGCGGTGGTTCATTGACAGCACTTCCGTTCATCGAGACACAAGCATCGGATATCTCAGCATATATCCCGACAAACGTTATCTCGATCACAGACGGTCAGATCTTCCTTCAGTCGGACCTCTTCTTCTCTGGGGTACGCCCAGCGATCAACGCCGGTCTCTCGGTATCGCGTGTTGGTGGTTCGGCACAGGTGAAAGCGATGAAGAAAGTTGCTGGTACACTTCGTCTTGACCTCGCGTCTTACCGTGAGCTCGAAGCGTTCGCTCAGTTCGGATCAGATCTCGACAAAGCGACACAATCGAAGTTGAACCGTGGTCAGCGTACGGTTGAAGTCTTGAAACAAGACTTGAACGCACCGCTTTCTGTAGACAAGCAAGTTATCATCATCTACGCACTCACGAAAGGTCATCTCGATGACATCCCAGTCACAGACATCCGTCGTTTCGAAACAGAAATGAACGCATGGCTCGACCAAAACCGTAAAGACCTCTGCCGTGAAATCCGTCAGACAGGAAACCTTCCTTCAGACGAGGCAATGGTCGACGCAATTACGGAATTCAAAAAGACGTTCTCGCCATCGGTTTAATCCGGTGACGAGCGTCTATTAAGGTGGTGAATCGAAATGGCATCATTACGTGAGATCCAGATGCGGATCACCTCGACCCAAAGCACGAAGCAAATCACGAAAGCGATGAACATGGTGTCGGCATCAAAGTTGAACCGGGCCCAAGGGAACAACGCCAACTTCAAGCCGTACATGGACAAGTTGCAAGAAGTCATCTCGTCGATCGCCGGTGGTACATCAGGCGCGACACACCCGATGCTTCAAGTACGTCCCGTCAAACGGACTGGTTATATCGTCATCACGTCAGACCGCGGACTCGCAGGTGGATACAACGCCAGCGTCTTGCGTGACGTGTACCGTGAACTCAAAGACAAGCACACATCAACAGATGAGTATCGTCTTTACGTAATCGGGAAAGTCGGTGTCCAGTTCTTCAAGTCACGCAACATTCCGGTGTATAGCGCGATGACAGGGCTAAACGACCAACCAACTTTTGTTGAAGTCGCAGAAATCGTCAAACAGACGGTAGGTGCCTTCAGCGAGGGCGAGATTGATGAATTGAAGCTTTGCTACAACTCGTTCATCTCGGTCATCAGCCAAGAAGTGAAGATTCAACAATTGCTCCCGCTCGGGGATATCGAACAGTCCGCATCCAATGTGATGTATGAATACGAACCAGAAGAAGAAACGATCTTAGCGGCGCTCCTCCCACGTTATGCGGAAGGACTCATCTACGGCGCATTGCTCGATGCGAAAGTGTCAGAGCACGCAGCCCGGATGACGGCGATGTCGAGTGCGACAGACAATGCGGATGAACTCATTCGCGGACTCAAACTCAAATTCAACCGCGCGCGTCAAGCAGCGATCACACAAGAAATCACAGAGATTGTCGGAGGTGCGTCGGCGCTTGAATAAGCGCACGCCCTCTAGATTGTAGGAGGCTAACACGATGAACGAATACGGCATGAAAGGCCGCGTAGTCGCAGTCATGGGCCCAGTTATCGACGTAAAGTTCGACAACCACTTACCGAACATCTACAACGCTCTCAAAGTCACACACGTGGCAGCGACAGCGGACGATGTTAGTGTCGACTTGACGCTCGAAGTAGCTGTTCACCTTGGTGACGACACGGTCCGTACGATTGCGATGGACTCAACTGACGGCGTTCGCCGCGGTATGGAAGTACTTGACTTAGGATCACCGATTTCGGTACCAGTTGGAGAAGCGACACTTGGACGTGTCTTCAACGTTCTCGGTAACCCGATCGATGATAAAGAAGTGGCAGCTGACGTGCTTCGTGCACCGATTCACCGTCAAGCGCCAACATTTGACGAATTGTCAACGAAAGTTGAAATCCTTGAAACAGGGATTAAAGTCGTCGACCTTCTCGCACCATACATCAAAGGTGGTAAAATCGGCCTCTTCGGTGGTGCAGGTGTAGGGAAAACCGTCCTCATCCAGGAACTCATCAACAACATCGCGCAAGAGCACAGCGGGATTTCTGTATTCGCAGGAGTCGGTGAGCGTACGCGTGAAGGGAATGACTTGTTCCACGAGATGACGGACTCAGGCGTTATCAAGCAAACAGCGATGGTCTTCGGTCAGATGAACGAACCACCTGGTGCACGTCTCCGTGTTGCCTTGACTGGTTTGACAATGGCAGAGTACTTCCGTGACGAGCAAGGACAAGACGTTCTTCTCTTCGTTGATAACATCTTCCGTTTCACACAAGCAGGTTCTGAGGTTTCAGCCCTTCTCGGACGTATGCCATCGGCGGTAGGTTACCAGCCGACACTTGCGACTGAAATGGGTATGCTTCAAGAGCGAATCACATCGACTGCAAAAGGATCGGTAACTTCGATTCAAGCGGTTTATGTACCAGCCGATGACTACACGGACCCGGCTCCGGCAACAACGTTCGCCCACCTTGATGCAACAACAAACCTTGAGCGTCGTCTTTCGGAGATGGGGATTTACCCAGCCGTTGACCCGCTCGCATCGACTTCACGTGCCCTCTCTCCTGAAATCGTAGGGAAAGAGCACTATGAGGTTGCACGTAACGTTCAACAGACGCTTCAGCGTTACAAAGAACTTCAAGACATCATCGCTATCCTCGGGATGGACGAGTTGTCTGAAGACGACAAACTCACGGTTCACCGTGCACGTCGTATTCAGTTCTTCTTATCACAAAACTTCCACGTGGCTGAGCAGTTCACGGGCCAAAAAGGTTCGTACGTGCCAGTCAAAGAGACAGTACGCGGCTTCAAAGAGATCCTCGAAGGTAAACACGACGATCTTCCTGAAGATGCATTCCGTCTCGTCGGTCCAATCGAAGACGTCATCGAAAAAGCGAAGACGTTGGTCTAAGACCTACGCGGAAGGGGGAAACTAGACGATGAATACTGTTCACGTCAACGTCGTCACCCCGGATGGTGCAGCCTTTGAAGGAGACGCACGAATGGTCATCGCCAAATCGGTCACTGGTGAGCTTGGTATTTTACCGAAGCACATCCCGATGGTGACGCCACTCGACGTCTCAGTCCTCAAGCTGCGCCACGAAGATGGTGGACGCACGCTGATCGCAATCAGCGGCGGTTTCATGGAAGTTCGTCCCGACACGGTGACGATCTTAGCTGAAACAGCCGAAATGGCGGATAAGATCGACTATGACCGCGCTTCTGCGGCGAAGGTTCGTGCCGAGCGTCGTCTTCAAGACACGAAGCTCTCGGAACTCGAATTCCGTCGTGCGGAACTTGCGCTCAAAAAAGCGATCAACCGCTTAAGCATTCGCGATATGAAAGAATAAGAATGACTCTCACACGAAAGTGTGGGAGTTTTTTTGTTGGTTTCGGAAAAGATAGGTCTTTTGTCGTGCTTCTAAATGATGGGACTAGTAAAAAATATATGGGAGAAGACCGATAATAAAGGTGGGAACTATCGTAAAGGAGATTAGGGAATGAAAGTTTACGTTGCGCGACAACCAATTTTTGACCAACAATTACGCGTTTGCGGCTACGAATTGTTATATCGCCGCAGCGAAAATAATATTTTTGAGAATGTAGATGATTCGTTAGCAACGGCTGACGTCATCCATAACGCGTACCTTGTGTTCAATTTTCGGGAATTGACAGAAGGGACGCGTGCGTTCATCAACTTCCCTCAGACGTTGATTGAAGGGGAAGTGCCTTCGTTGCTACCACGTCAATCGCTCGTCGTCGAAGTGCTCGAACATGTCGAACCGACGGAAAAGGTATTACAGTCTCTCCGCTCGTTGAGACGTCAAGGTTATACGATTGCATTGGATGATTTCGTATTTGAAGAGAAGTATCGCCCATTGATTGGACTCGCCGACATCATCAAAATCGACTATCAAGCGACCCCGGTGGACCAGCAGCAAAAATTGATTGATGCGCTCGGACACCGAGTCGAATTTTTGGCGGAAAAAATCGAAACACCGGCAGAGTACGAGATTGCGAAACGACTCGGATATAAGATGTTTCAAGGATACTTCTTTAGTCGGCCCATCGTGGTGCATGGGGCCGAAGTCCATCCGTTACCTCACACGCTCATTGAAATGTTGAAAGAGCTCGATCGTCCGGAACCGAGCTTCCGACGGATCTCATCGCAAATTGAGCGAAGTGTCGACTTATCCTATAAGATGCTCCGTACGGTCAATACGGTGTATCAAAAAGGTCGTCGAACGATTGAATCAATCGAGCAAGCCGTTGCACGAATCGGACTAGATGAGTTGAAACGATGGTCGTATTTGATGCTCTTACGGGAGATGCAGACGTCTGAATCGAAAGAACTGATCAAACAGAGTGTCATCCGCGGAAAAATGATGGAGTTGATTGCTGATGATATATTGACAGATGTATTACCGTTTGATGCATTCATAACAGGAATCTTCTCATCACTCGACGTCATTCTCGATGAGGCGATGCAAACGTTGATTGCAGAGCTTCCAGTGGCGCCTCCTGTAAAGGCAGCGTTACTCGGTGAACAGAATGGTTTGCGAAAGTTGTTAGAGGATGTGATCGCCTACGAACAGTTGACGATTCCACTCCATAACACAGATTCGGATTGGTCTCAATATTACGTCGAAGCGATTCGATGGTCTCGTAGCCTTGACGAATCGATTGAATAATGTTTGAAATATGTGAGGGGCGTCAATTACTGTAGTAAGGCCTTACTGCTAATGACGTCCCTTTTGGTGTGCTTGTAGAGAAAGTGAGTTGATCGAATGGTTCAAACCGCTCGAAGCTTAAGACCCTAAGTCTTTTTTTCTCTAACATGTCATGATATGATTGAAAATGGTACGAATTTTAGAAAAGAGGGGAATCGTCGATGGTCAATACCGTATTTTCGCTAGCGATTTATATCATAGCGATCTACGTTGCTTGGTGGGCACTCTTACCCGTCAAATGGGACAAGGTACTCAATCAAGTGAGGAGTCCGCAAGCTGCTGTCTTGCGCGTGCTCGTAGCGGTTGTCTTCGGTTCGCTGATTGCCCAGTTCTTTTTGGAGTATATTCGACTGGCGCAGGCGCTCGCACCTATACATTAGTCGCAGAATATTTAACAAACTGTAATCCTGCTGTAACGACTCCTATATGATTATCATGTAGGATAAATTCGTCTGACATGATGTTTTTTCATTCAGTTTGCACTTATTTATTATTCAGCTTGATTGTGAATGAAAACCCATCACGTTTTACAAACCATTCAAATAATCGACATCATCACATCCGGAATCGGATATCGACGCACTATATAAAAAAACAATGAAGTTGGAGGACAAAGAGAGATATGAAGGATTTGATCGTAGTCCGTGGAGGACGTAAACTGTCAGGTACTGTGCGCGTTGAGGGAGCAAAAAACGCCGTACTCAAAACATTGGTTGCCACTCTATTAGCTAGCGAAGGAAAGTCAATCTTACAAAACGTACCACGTCTTGCTGACGTGTACACGATTAACAAAGTACTTCGTCACCTCGGTGCAGAGGTATCGTTCAATGAAGAAAAGAATGAAGTAACTGTCGATGCGTCGGGCGACATCAAAGATGAAGCACCGCTTGAATACGTGCGGAAGATGCGTGCTTCAATCCTCGTCATGGGACCTCTTCTTGCCCGTCTCGGTCACGCTCGTGTAGCGATGCCAGGCGGATGCTCAATCGGCTCACGTCCGATTGACCTCCACTTAAAAGGATTCGAAGCGATGGGTGCGAAAACGGTCATCGGAAACGGATTCGTGGAAGCTTCTGTAGAAGGCCGTCTCCAAGGCGCTAAAATCTACTTGGACTTCCCATCTGTTGGTGCGACAGAGAACATCATGATGGCAGCTGTGCTTGCAGAGGGTACGACTATCATCGAGAACGTTGCAAAAGAACCTGAGATCGTCGACCTTGCGAACTTCTTAAACGGAATGGGCGCACACGTCCGCGGGGCAGGTACAGAAACGATCCGCATCGAAGGTGTCGAAACACTTCGCGGTGCAGAACACTCGATCATTCCTGACCGCATCGAAGCAGGTACGTTCCTCGTCGCAGGTGCGATCACAGGTAGTGACATCGAAGTCATCGGTGCAGAACGTGAGCACCTTCGTCCATTGATTTCAAAAATGGAAGAAATGGGTGTCCACTTCGAGGATACGGCAGAAGGTATGCGTGTCACGGCACCAGACGAATTGAAGCCGGTTGATGTGAAGACGATGCCACACCCAGGATTCCCGACAGACATGCAGTCACAAATGATGGCACTCGTCTTGAAAGCGGGCGGCACATCTGTCATCACGGAAACAGTGTTTGAGAATCGCTTCATGCACGTCGAAGAGTTCCGCCGTATGAACGCAGACATTAAGATTGAAGGACGTTCGGCAATCGTCAAAGGTGGCGTACGCCTTCAAGGAGCGGAAGTTGTCGCAACGGACCTTCGTGCCGGAGCAGCACTTATTCTAGCAGGTCTCATCGCGGAAGAAGAAACACGCGTTGGAGATTTATATCATATCGACCGTGGATACGTTGATTTCCACAAGAAACTTCAAGCACTCGGTGCTGACATCGAGCGTATTGAAGGAACTGTCGAAGTTGCTGAAGAAATGGTTCAGAACTAAGAAACGAGCACGAATTAGAGGGCGAGGAGAGACTCTTCTCGCTCTTTTCAATGAAGAAACGAACGGAGGAACCTATACATCATGTTTTCAAAAGATATCGGGATTGATTTAGGGACAGCAAACGTTGTCATTCACGTCAAAGGGAAAGGAATCGTCTTAGACGAGCCTTCAGTCGTTGCGATAAAGCGCTCTACAGGAAAAGTACTAGCAGTCGGTTCAGAAGCGTATGAGATGGTTGGTCGTACACCTGGTGATATCGTGGCGATCCGTCCTCTCCGTGACGGAGTCATCGCCGATTTCGCCACAACAGAAGAAATGCTCCGTCACTTCATCGAGAAAATTCAAGTCCGAGGCTTCTTCGGGGGAATTCGCATGCTGATTTGTACACCTGCGAACGTCACGCCGGTTGAAGCAAAAGCCATTCGTGAAGCTGCTGAGAAAGCTGGCGCGAAAGAAGTCTTCCTCGAAGTCGAACCAAAAGCTGCGGCAGTCGGTTCAGGTATGGATATTTGGAAACCGGTTGGTCACATGATCATTGACATCGGTGGTGGGACGACCGACGTCGCCATTTTATCAATGGGAGACATCGTCTGCGGTGAGACCATCAAGATTGCAGGGGATCGCTTCGATACGGACATCCTTCGTGCCATCAAAGAGAAGCACAAGCTGATCATCGGAGAACGTACGGCTGAACAAATCAAGAAAGAAATCGCGACGGTTTTCCCAGGAGGGCGTAACGAATCGATGGATATTCGCGGACGTGACATGGTACGTGGATTGCCACGTACGGTTACTATCACGTCAGAAGAACTTCGTGAAGCGATGGCTGAATCAGCTAATGAAATCGTTGAGGCGGCGAAACGTGTCCTTGAACAGACACCGCCAGAACTTGCGGCGGATATCATCGACCGCGGAATCATCATGACAGGTGGGGGGTCACTCCTTCACGGTCTTGATCAACTTGTCGCAGAACGGGTCATGTTGCCGGTCATGATGGCCGAGGAGCCGACACTCAGTGTTGCCCACGGGACGGGAATCATGCTCGAGAACTTAGATCGATTAAAGTAAACAGATAAGCGACCGCGCGAGCGGTCGCTTGTTTTTGTATATTCAACTCGACACTTCAGAGAGAAGTGCCAACACGTTGTCTTCAGAGTCTTTAAAGAAACTCATCCATGTTTCTGTCGTATCCATTTTTGCCACACAGTGTGGTTCGTCAATGAAAGTCACCCTTACATTTTTCAACTGTACATAAGCGTCATCGATGGATGCGACACTCAAATAGAGGATTGGACTTGATTTTACAAATACATCATTCTCAGGAGGAGACAACATGAGGCGTACGCCCCCACAGTCGAAGAACGCTAACTTTCCTGCTTGAAAGAGAAACGGGACCTCAAGTGTCTCTCGATAAAATTGAACGGCACGGTCCAACTCTTTGACAGGGATGTAGATTTGTTTGATTTGTTGAATGAGGCTCATGCGATTCATCCTTTCAATATGTATTGGATACAGGAAGGGGTGACTCTGATTCAAGTTGACGTTGTAGACGGTTGGTAAGTCCTGTTGGGTGAGACATTAAGCCGATAGAAATATGTAATGGGAATAGGGTATGTAAGTCGCTAGGATAATATGAGCCATCTCGAGGTAACGTATGATTGACAATCCGAGAGACTCCTGAGGAATGGTCAATGTGTAAGACGATTGGAGCAGATATTCCGGTCCCTCGCTCAAGTTGTTGATGGTTAGGATAATATTCTTGTAGAAGCACCCATACATACACTTCCTGTCGAGTCGTACTCGTCCCGAGGATTTGATAGCTGGCATAAACATCCCCACCGAAATGAGGAGACATGACTTGAGTTGTCAAGTAGCGCTCCAACACGTTCTGATTGACGTCGACGGATTGGGTAAGCGTGACAAATGATTCATCCGTCAAGGCAGCATAGAGCAAAGCACTCAATATCCATGTACAAAATGTCGTTATGATCAACTTTTTCAAGTAAGCGCCTCCCAATACCGATGTGATGAATCATATATGTCCATCATATCTAAAGAGGATACGAATATATAGGTCATTCGTGGGAAAAATTGTATATAATAGAATCATTAATCAATGAGAGGGGAATCATGATGGCACCGATTCACTAATGAACTGAACAGAATAATCAAATAGAATCGGAGGACATCATGAACAAACCACTTACACTCATTACTGGCGTCAGTCGCAATCAAGGCATCGGTGCTGCGATTGCGCGAAAACTTGCTTCTGAAGGACATGACTTGTACTTGACGCACTGGAGTCCGTTTGACGCTAAAGAAGGAATCGGGGAAGAAATTGGCTTCATCGAACGATTGGTTCAAGAACTGACTGAAGAAGGGACCCGTGTCGAGCATGAGGCATACGATTTGGCTTCAGGAGACGAGGTCGGATTACTTGATCGAATGGAAGCTAAACTTGGTATACCGAGCAGGCTAATCCATAACGCGACCTATGAGCGACATGTCAACGTTGAGAACTTTACAACCGACGTATTGAGAAAACATTACCTGGTGAATAACGAAGGGACACTCGGACTCACCTTTGCGTTTATTGAGCGCTATAAACAAGCGGGACATCAAGATGGGCGAATCCTGTTCTTCGTATCGGGGGGACCGGATGCGAATAACCTGGCCTACATCGCAACGAAAGGTGCATTGATTGCCATCACACCTGCGTTGGCGAATGGATTAGGAGAATACGGCATTTCGGTGAATGCGTTCGATCCGGGACCGACGGATACGGGTTGGATCAATGACGAACTTCGCAAACACTTGCTACCATTATTTCCTTACAAGCGAATGGGGACGCCTGAAGATACGGCTCGCTTCGTCGCTTTCTTGATGGGCCCAGACGGCGCATGGGTGAATGGCCAACATCTTCACGTTGACGGAGGGTTTACTGGGCGCTAATAGAGAACGTTCGATGGATACAATAAAAAAAGACATCTCACTTTAAGTGTGAGATGTCTTTTTTCAATGCCATGTATAGTCTTTATCAACAAATAAACGATTTTTTAAGTCTGTTTTAGAAATTGAAGGATTTGGTGCATCAAGCCAATCGTAATAATCACAGGCACAGGAATCACCAAGTTCGATAGAATAGCCATTATTTATTGTATTAACAGTTATATCGAGTTTATGTTCAGCTAACGTCTTTTTCAATCGATAAATCGTGTTGTATACGTTGTGTAAGGCGCGTTGTGGTTCATCGATGTCCGGGTAAAGGGTTTCGGCAAGCACCCACTTATTAATGACCTGCTTACGATGGAAAACTAAGTAGGCAAATAACTCCTCTGTTTTTTGTGTTGGCCACTTCACAAGATCTCCATCTTGTGTTCGTACCGAAAAACGATCTAGAAATTGTATGCGACAAGATTGATTGAGATTCTTTTGTTGAATCGCCTCATAGCGCTGGATGATACGCGGAATGACGTTATGAATCATCTGCTCTGTGATGGGCTTCAACAAGTAATGCGTGGCATGCAAATTGAACGCTTCAACGGCATACTGTTGATGGGCGGTCGTGAAGACGACTTGTGTCCGTTCCGGCAAATAGGTCGCCAATTCGAGCCCCGTCATTTCAGGCATCTCGATATCTAAAAAGACAAGGTCTACCGGGTGCTCTTGAATAAAAGTGAGAGCTTGAACCGGACTTTGGAATGAACCAATCCACTCAAGAGACGGCTCCTCTTTTACAATCCGCTCCATCATCCCTAAAATATGATGTTCATCTTCAATTAAAATCGTACGCATCTAAATGATTCGTCCTTTCCTGTTTTGGTAAACGCAAGTGAATGGTGGTGCCTTTTTTCAAAGTGGAGGCTAAGTCAAACGTTGCACCATGAAGGTGTTCGATTCGACTTTTAATATTGCAAATCCCAATCCCAGATGTTTTGTTTGATACGTTTGGATCAAAACCACTCCCTGTATCTTGAACATAAATCTCAATCATTCCGTTTCGTTCCTGGATAGAAAGTGTCAATCGCTTTTGTCCTGGGTGTCGATAGAGACCATGTCGCACGGCATTTTCAACGAGTGGTTGAATTAATAAAGGTGGAATCGAACAGTCGAGAAGAGATTCATCAATTTCTTTCTCAACGTAGAACGAATCACGGAATCGCGTCTGTTCAATGGCGAGATACGAGTCAATCATATCGACTTCTTGGCGAATCGATATCTCGTTTTCGGTTCGACCATTTTCAAAAATGAAGCGGACGTAAGTGCTCAAGTGACTGAGTAGACGAGCCGCATCGGGTGGGGACGTGTAACAGAGTGCAATCACATTTCCAAACGTATTGTAAAGGAAGTGAGGTTTGATTTGAGCGTTAAAGAAGGACATCTCGTGCTGAGAGGCCAACGCTTCGACTTGTTGTTTTTTCCCTTTGTCGGTAGACAGGTGAATCGGTAGAAGCAAAAACATCAATAGGAAATAGATGATGGTAAACGTATTGGTGTATAATTGCTGATTAGGCGAGACGATGAACGTCGACGTCATGATTCCGATATACCCGACGAGTTGGGCGAGTGTGAAAGTTAGTAATTCGAGCGGATTGCCTGACTTGTACTTTTCAAGGAGCCATCCAATATTCAATCCGACCCAGAAGAACGTGATGAATAAAACGATCATCCATACAAAGTATTCATACACTTCGTAAACGGAAGAGGGCAGGAAGATGGCTAGTACAGTCAATCCATATAGTGGATATCTCGAAATGGCCAAAAACCGGTCAAATGACACACGTTCCAAACATCGCGAAAACTCGATTAACATGATGATGCTCAGTAAGGCTAAACTTAACGTCAACTTATCACTACCCGAGATCCACATGCCGTCTCGGGACATGATTGAAAAACTCGTCAACAAAAAGAAAGCTGTTCCGAAACCATACAACCGTTCATTTCGGTGAAAGAGATAGACGATGGCATAGAACATGGCAATCAAAAGTGAAATGAGCAACATGAAAAATTCGTAGCCGGCATAAGCGTTTTGCGTGGTCATGATGGCATGTAACGGTCCGACCAATATACTTTCTTCGATGGGTGCAAAATTACCTGCCTGTCGTTCATGTTGAATCGTCAGTCGGAATTGTTTTGTTTCATCATCGAGCAAGAGCAGAGACGGCTGCTCGACGAGACGATTGTTTCCAATTTGTATCGTTTCAACCATTTTCCCATCTATCAAAATCGTAGAAGAGGAGAGGGACTTTGGAATGAGCAAGGCATACGTACCGTTCGGCAACGCGAGATCGAGTTCATAGGTGGATTCACGATAAGGGGTTGTAAACGGAATGGTTCGATAGGAGCGGCGATCAACTTGGGTGACAATCCCTGACTCATAGCGCCATGAGCCGTCTAGTCGCAAAATCTCTTCGTCGACAGTAGAAGAGAGAAGAGAAGCTTCGCCCTTGTTAACGGTGACGATCGGATTGATTGACTGATGTCGAATCAATAAAGTGAGACTGACGCCAACCAACATCACAAGGATGAGGATAAACGTCATTCGATTACGCGTCATGAACACATTCCCTTCAATCTTTGTGAGTTTCTTGTGAGGTCATTCCGTTATTCTTCCTAATAGGTGAATGAATTTTTGAAGTGACTCTCCGTCTCATCATCGTACCCGAACTTTTTTTGTTTGAACAGAAAAAGTCATTCACCGTACGAAGTGAGGCATTCTAAGAGTGAAGGAAGAAGGCATTCCATGAAACGTTGGATTGAACAACGCATTAGTCGACAAGTTATGACGATTTTCTATATATTGATTGCCTTAGTGACACTCACATCGATTGGGACCTATTTTTATACACAGCAATCGATTCAAGAGACGACCGTAAAATTAGAACGAATCAGTGAGCAACGTGCACGGGCGACAGACCTGTTTGAAACGTGGCAATCGATGCAATATGAATTACGAGGGCACGTCCTGTTAGGAGAACGTGCACTATTAGAAGAAGTACGAACAGCTCAAACGAATATCGACGAGCAAACGACATGGTTTGAGACACAAGCAAGAAACGCGGAAGAAGTAAAGTTCGCAGAGGATGCGAGACTGCTCTTTTCCATTTATACAACACGCGTCATGCCGGCACTTGAACAATATGTGGTTGCGAAGCAGGCAGGAGAAATCGATGAATCGTTCTTGCAGATGCGCACCGTTGGACAATTCATGCCGAAAAATGAAACGTCCACGCAAACACGATTTAAGCTGAACTCAAGTAGTGCGGCGGATATGAGTGCGAGCATCGTCGATATGGAATCGGTCTTTACCGACTATCGACAGAACCTTGACTTTCAAGAAAGTGAATTGCGAGATGCCCTGTCAAAACAGTTGGTGAAAGCCCAATGGATGTGGCTCTTGATTCTACTCGGAGCATTGTTCATATTGTTTGTCGGGTTGCAGCCATATATTTTAAGGTTGACCAATCAACTGCAGACACTGATGGTTAACAGTGAGCGACTCGCGAGTAATCCGAGCGCAACGCTCATCCCGATTAAACCGCTACAAAACGAAGTCGGACAACTGTCAAAAGCGTTTAATGAGATGGCGACCTCCCTTCGGAGCCAACAAGATCAAGTGGATCTCGAACGAGAGAAGACCGCTCGAATTTTGCACACGATGCGCGATTCCATCGTCTACACGGAACTCAAAACGAATGAACGCTTTGGGAACAGTGCGCTCTTTGATTTATATGAACATCCGATTCCGACAACAGAACGGGACAGTCTATACCCGATTGCGATGTATTACCCGATGTTCATGAATCAAATTGATGATCAAGAGGGACTGAATCGCTTCACGAAGCGTGCTAAAGAAGAGGGCATGTTCGATGAAACGTTCACGTATACGATGCAGGAAGGTCAGAAAACGATTCGCATGTACGCCGAACCGATTGATCTTCAAACGGAACGCGTGGGTGTCATCTTCGTGTCACGAGATATTACCCAGGAAACAGAAATCAATCGCTTGAAGACTGAGCTTGTGGCGACAGTATCTCATGAACTACGGACGCCTCTTACCTCGATTCTCGGGTTTTCAGAACTACTCAAAAGTCGTCAATTGGAAAACGCGAAACGAGAACGCTATTTAGACATGATTGCGAGTGAGACGAAGCGACTCGAGCGGCTCGTGAGTGACTTGTTAGATGTTCAAAAAATGGAGGCGGGTATGAGCGTACCTGACTTTAAAGTAGAGAGTCTCTATGATTTATTATCAGATTTACTCGAAATTCACGCAGGGTCGACGGAGCATCATTTCTTCCACTTTGATTGTGATGAATCGCTATTTGTCGCGGGAGATCCGGCCCAATTACGTCAAGTCTTCTCGAACATCCTGAACAATGCCATCAAATATTCACCGAACGGTGGGAATGTGACGGTTGATGTCACGTGTGAGGGTGACACGATTCAAATCGGGATATCGGACGAAGGGCTAGGTCTTTCGGAAGAAGATGCAGAACGAATCTTTGATAAATTTTATCGTTCGGCCTCGGAAGAAAGTAAACGCATCGGTGGAACCGGCTTAGGTTTAGCGATCTGTAAAGAGATTGTTCAACTGCACGGTGGTACCATCTCTGTTCAATCCCAACTAGGAGAAGGAACGATGATGATTGTTGAGTTACCGATGGTCGAGCATGTCAACGAAGAAAGTTCATCCTAATTTTTGGGATGAACTTTTTTTGAAAAAACGGTGAATGTCACGCTCGTTTGGTACGATATAGAGAGTGAATCATGTTATAGGATGAAAGGAAGACGATTATGCTACGCGGATTATATACAGCAGCGGGAGCGATGAATGCCCTGCAACGCCAACAAGAGATTTTGAGCAACAACCTTGGTAATGTGAGAACACCAGGCTTCAAAGCATCTGACGGCGTGGTTCGTTCGTTTCCAGAGATGCTGCTCGCACAAGTCAGCAATCCGGATAACGCGAAATCGCGCGTGAAGGGAGAAGTGGGCACCCTATCGATGGGCGTCTATCTTCAAGAAACAATGCCCCGTTTCTCAGCTGGGAGTATTACAGAATCCGGTAGCCCGACCGACTTGTATTTAAAAGCACCTACTGATTTTACGGGAGCCCCGATGTTTGCAGTCGAACAGGGCGGCGAGACGTTATATACGACAAATGGACGCTTCTCGATCGATGAGGCGCTCTTCCTTCGTTCTGCGGACGGCGGATATATCCTTTCTGATGAAGGAGAACGGATCCAACTGCCATCGAGTGAGTTTCAAGTAGGAAAAGATGGCGTCATCACTTCGCTCGGGCAAAACGTGGCGACACTCGGTGCCTATCAAATCGATGACTTGACGACGCTTGAACAAGTCGGGAATGACTGGCGTGTGACGGGGGATGCACCTGCACCGGCCCAGGTCGAAGTGTTACAAGGATTTATTGAAGAAGCGAACGTCAACCTCGACCAGACGATGGCAGACTTGATGATGACGTATCGTCAGTTCGAGGCGAATCAAAAAGTCGTCCAAGCGTATGATAAAAGTGCCGAGCGGGCGATCGAAATCGCTCGTATTCGTTAAGGAGGAACACCATGCAGTCCATTTATAACTCGGTCAACTCTCTGTCTCAACTCCAACGTCAATTGGATGTGACAGGTCACAATATCGCAAACGTCGATACGGTCGGCTTCAAGCGGCAACAAGGGCATTTTGCTTCGCTATTGTCGCAGGCGTATAACAACCAACCGCGTCCGGAATTCGAAGTCGGTCGGGACACACCGAACGGGATTCGGATTGGAGTCGGTGGACATGTCGCCGATATTACGCAGCAGTTCAATATCGGACAAGTGCGTACGACAGATCGTGGATTGGACGTCTTTTTGAAGGCGAGTCGTCAATTTTTTGTCGTGGACACGCCGAACGGTGTCGGGGTGACACGAAGTGGGAACATGCAATTGTCGGTCGGTGACGAGACTACGCTTGTTGATGTGAACGGAAATCCACTTCTTGGAGACGACGGCAATCCGATTACGATGCCGAACGATGCGACGAATCAGCGCATTCGTCAAGACGGTGTGGTCGTCGCGAGTGTGAATGGCGTGGAACAAGAATTCGGACGTCTCGACATCGTAGAAGTCCGCAATACGTCGGAATTACGCCCGCTCGGAGATAACGTATTCGCAGCCGATTTGGAGACCGAAGTCGATCGTCCGCTCGGAAATCTATTGATTGAAGGGACACTCGAGTCATCGAACGTGGATTTGACGAAAGAGATGACCGATATGACCATCACACAACGTGCGTATCAAATGAACTCACGGGCCATGTCCATGAGTGACCAGATGATGGGCCTTGTCACGGCATTACGTCCATAACGTATACCGCTTCTCGAGCCGAGAAGCGGCTTTTTTATAGACTAAGGAGGGGAACGACCGATGCGGATTGTGGTCGCGATGGATTCATTCAAAGGTTCACTTTCAAGTGTGGAAGCAAATCAAGCGGTCTGTCGGGCGCTTGAAGGGCATGAGCTCACTGCCATTCCAATCGCAGATGGAGGAGAAGGATTTTTAGATGCATGGCTCGCGGCGCATGCGGATGGGACCATAATAGAAGAAAGCGTCATGTGTTTGGACGGGATACGACGCGTTGCGCGTTTCGGTTTCGAGCCGTCAACGAAGCATGCTGTGATCGAAGTGGCGGAAACGACAGGACTGACGCTCCTCTCCCACGTCGATCCTTGGCGCTACAGTTCAGTCGGAGTCGGGCATCAGATCGTTCAAGCGCTAGAGCGAGGGGCGAAGAGCATCACCATCGGGCTTGGAGGGAGCGGGACGATGGATGGTGGGAAAGGATTGCTCGAAGCATTAGGTGTTCGTTTTCTTGATGTGAACGGCTCTGTGTTATCGACCATCCCCCACCAACTAGATGAGGTGGCATCAATCGATTGGTCGGGTCTTCATCCGCGAGCGCGCGAGGTCATATGGCGAATGGCTTCCGATGTACAGAACCCATTGATTGGTGAATGCGGGGCGGCGCATGTGTTCGGACCCCAGAAAGGATTGGCGGTAGATGCAGTGATGCGATATGACCGGATTCTCGATCACTACGCGAACTGTTTTGAAGTGGATAGAAGAGCATTTCCTGGAGCTGGCGCGGCTGGCGGCATCGGCTTTGCGCTATTGCAGCTTGGCGCAACCTATGTGAGTGGCATTGAAGAAGTGATCAGGTGGTCTAAGCTCGAAGAACAGTTAGAAAAGGCAGATTGGCTGATTACAGGGGAGGGCAAATTTGATGCGCAAAGCTTTGAGGGGAAAGCGCCGTATGGGTTGGCACGTCTTGCGCATACGTACGGGGTCCCGACTCTCGTCTTCACCGGACAATCTGATTATACCGCTCATATGGAATCGGGGATTATCGCCATTTTTCCGATCGTGTCGAGGATTATGACGTTAGAAGAAGCGATTTGGGAAGCAGCTCCACTATTGACGAATGCGGTCCAACGCGTGCGTCACCTCATGGAAAAGGCGCCATGACAGTAGTCGGGCGCCTTCGCATTCATAAAGAACGATCTTTTAGCAGATCACGAATCTCTGTCAACAGTTGCTCTTCTTTCGTTGGGGTCGGAATAGCAGCTTCTTCCACTTCTTTCTCACGTTGTAGACGATTGATGACTTTCACAATCAAGAAGAGTGCGATGGCAATCAAGAAGAAGGATACAATCTGTTGTATGAAATTTCCGTATAAAACGTCAACGCCTAAGATACTCGCTTTTAAGCTTGAAAAATCGATTCCTCCGATAATGATTCCGAGAAGCGGCATAAAGATATCATTGACGAGTGAATTCACGATAGCCGTGAAGGCCGCGCCGAGTACGACGGCGATGGCCAAGTCGATGACATTCCCACGCATCGCGAATTTTTTAAATTCTTTCCACATAAACAAACCTCCTGACGTTGAATAGTTTAAGCGTAGCATATTTAAAGAGAAAGGAAAAAATCGTTCGCCTTTTGACAGGGGAGGATGCTTGTTCGACTTTTCTGCATAGGGTACACTAAAAAGGTAGCAATTTACGCATTTTAATACCAGGTACTAATATGATATAATTATTTTAGCTGAAAGGATGGTTGGACGTGGCGAACGATGAACAGACGAGTTCGGAAGAACAAAAAGGTTCACCAGAACAAGAGACGAAGCAGAAGAAGCGAACACGATTGTCGAATCATCGTCGATTCCCGATCTTACTGCGTGTGCTCGTTGTTTTAGTGTTGGCAATCGCGATGCTCGCCCTCGGAGCGGTCATTGGATATAGCGTCATTGGCGGAGGCGATTGGAAAGATGTGTTTGACATCGAGACCTGGCGCCATATCACCGATTTTTGGCTAACCTCTTAAAGGCGGTGGATGGATGTATACAATTGAGCAAATTAAAGAAGTAATCCCACACAGATACCCGTTTCTGTTAATTGATCGAATTGTCGAAGTCGAGGAAAAGAAGCGTGCTGTCGGATTAAAAAATGTCACGGCGAACGAAGAGTTCTTTAACGGGCATTTCCCAGACTATAATGTCATGCCAGGTGTCTTGATTGTGGAAGCACTCGCACAAGTCGGTGCTTTTGCAATGTTGAAAGACGAATCGAATCGAGGCAAGCTCGCCTTTTTTGCAGGGATTGACAACTGCCGTTTCAAACGTCAAGTAGTCCCAGGTGATCAACTTCGCCTCGAGGTAGAAATCATGAAAATTCGTGGACCGATTGGTAAAGGACGTGCCGTGGCCACGGTCGATGGAGAAGTTGCTTGTGAAGCAGAACTCACTTTCGCCTTGAAGTAAGGAGAAATGGGATGCGTGCTTTAGTTATTGTGTTACTGGTCGGCTTAATGACGATTGTGGGTTGTCAGCAACTCCAAACGGAAGAGTCGAGTGAGGAAAATGTGGTTTACGAACAGAATGTGGATGAGACCATGATTGAGAAGCGGGCGGGACAGTCTGATGCAATCGCCGTCTCCTTGGAACGGACGAATAATACGACGATGCTCTTCACCATTCGCATGCTTGAAAATCGTCGTCTCGATCCGACGACAGTCATGAGTTATGAGGTCGAAGGGGAACGAATTGCGATTCCATTTGGCGAATTGATTGCAGAACGTGAAGAAGATATTCGGACGTATGAGTATCAGACAGACGTGGACCCAGACCTGTTCGTATCAGAGACGCTCCCACTCTTCCATCTCGTAGAGGAAGGCGAGGCGGAAGTCACAATTCCGCTCGAAGTCATCAATTCGACAAATGTTGAATAAGGACAGGCGATTTTGTCGAAAATCGTCTGTTTTTTTGTGGAGATCAATTCGTTCTATCCGATAAAAAGAGTAAGGAGAGAATGGAGGAATTGAAATGAAACAGAAATCACAGTCGTTGCAGACACGGATTTTAGCAGCGATGTTAGTCTTCGTTACGTTGCTCATCGTCACATTCGGAGTGGTACAGTATTTCAGTACGAAACATTCCGTACTCAGTACGTTACATGCAACATTAATCGAAGATGGTGAACGGATTAGTGAATCGTTGGATGCCGATGCTTATGCATCTTTCATGGCGAATCCGTCAAAAAATGAGCAGTACGAGCAACTACGTGAATACTTAGATACATATCGCCAGCAAATCGGTGCGATGTATGTATACACCATTGCCACAGAAGGCGAGGAAGTCCAAATCATCGTAGATGGTTTGAACGAGGCAGATGCCGCAGAAATCGGTTCACCAACTACAGCGATGACGTATGAAGGGGCAACGGCGGCATTCGAAGGAGAGACGGTCACGACTGATGTCATTGATGATCCAGAATACGGGAAGTACGTGACCGTGCTTGTCCCGATCAAACAAGGAAATGAAGTCATCGGGGTACTTGGAATCGATAAGGCAGCTACCGAAGTCTCTGCAATTACAGGTGACGTCTTGAAGGAGAGTTTACCCCCAATCTTGATTGGTCTCCTCGCTTTACTTATCGTATCAGCAATCATCATCTGGCGTTATTTAGGCTGGAAATTACGCCCGCTCCAAGCATTAGAACGGGTGGCCACATCTATTGCTGAGGGCGACTTGGCGACGGCGACGACTGCGGTTGAAGGTATTCAGTTGAAATCAAATGACGAAATCAAACGTCTGACGGTATCGATGGATAAGATGACACACATGTTGAAAGATTTGATTTCTGGCATTCAAACGTCGGCACAGACGGTACGGGATGAGAGCGGGAACGTCTCGAGTATCTCTGAAGAAGTGAACGATGCCTCTCGTCAAATTGCCTACACGATGGAAGAGATTGCGAGCGGTGTCGAGAATCAAAGTGTCTTGACGATGCGTTTATACGGACATATGAATGAATTTTCAACGCTTGTCGAGCAAACGACATCGGACGGAGAACAAGTGAGTGAGCAGGCGGAAGTCGTCAGTCGGGTGACGATGGATGGTCTACGTTACATGGAGAATGCTGTCGACAAAATGACTCACATTCATGCGCAAGTGAAAACATCACAAGTACAAGTCCGCGACTTTGAACAACAAGCGGACGAGGTGACAGAACTGGTTACGATGATCCGTCAAATCTCTCAACAGACGAACTTGCTCGCACTCAATGCGGCAATCGAAGCGGCTCGGGCCGGTGAGCACGGGAAAGGGTTTGCCGTCGTCGCCTCGGAGATTCGGAAACTCTCGGATAGTGTCGCAGAGTCGGTCAGTGAAATTTCGGAAATCGTCGGAAGCGTCAAACAAAACTCGATTGCGCTCGGACAAACCTTTACAGAAAGTATGACGGCGGCAGAGGAAGGGAAAGCGACACTTGAATCGACGAAACGCGCGTTCACTGAAATCGAACAGAGCGTTCGTCACATGCAACAGTTAACGAGTTCGATGCGTGGTCAACTCGATCGTGTGAAGACGAACCAGGATCACATCCAACATGGACTGTCTGAAATTGCTTCGATCTCGGAAGAAAGTACGGCCGGAAATGAGGAAGTGGCCGCTTCCACGGAACAGATGTCGGCGACGAGTGAGACGATGAATCGTCTCGTCAAAGATTTGTCGAGCACGGCAGAGGACATGCAACGAATGAGTCAGCAGTTCAAGTTGTAAACAGTCTCACTTCAGACAGACCTCTCATGCGTCCGCTATAATGGGCGCAAGGGAGGTTTTTTCATGCAACAATTCTCTAGTGAACTGACACAATTTCGGGGGAGTCATTATGACTTCGGACGATTTCAAGGAAAATATATTAAGCGCAGTCAACTGCTCGAGAATCGAACGGACCAATGGAAACTACGCGTCCCACGATTTGAGATCGATGCGACTGAGGCGAAGGCTGCCTTCGATGAATTTGCCCCAAAGATTTGGGAAGAATTGATTGGATTGCAAGATGAGTTGAAGTTGTCGCTCAACGACACGTTACTTCATTTCGGCCATTTTCGGGTCAACAATCCAATCAGTGGATGTTCGATTTTGACAGGAGATAACTTTCTCGTTCGGAATTACGACTATCACCCGATGACGTATGACGGCCGCTACAACGTCTTTCAACCGGATGACGGGTACGCGGTTATCGGACCGGTCTCTCGTGTCACCGGACGTATGGACGGGATGAATGAAAAAGGACTCGCCATGGGCTACAATTTCATCAATCGTCGTCGACCTGGGGACGGGTTCGTCTGTCAGATGATTGGACGGATCATTCTGGAAACATGCGCGACAGTGGAAGAAGCGGTCGATTTATTAAAAGAAATTCCGCATCGTGGGTCATTCACGTACGTCGTCCACGACAAATCGTCGAAGACACGTGTAATCGAGGCGACGCCGCGAGACATCCAAGTACGGGAATCAAATATTTGTACGAATCATTTCGAGTTACTGCAACATGAAAACCGCTATCATCTCGACGATTCGACGCGTCGCATGATGGAAATCAAGGTCGTGCAACACTTGATCCAAGATGCGGAGAGCGCATTCCGTCTCATGAACGACACCGACAAGGGCGTCTTTTCAGAATTGTACAAGAGCTGGGCGGGAACGATTCACACGGCTGCATATTTCCCAGAAACGCTCGAGACCTGGTTTGCGCTCGGTGGAGACCGTGACCCGGTCATCTTTGATTTCCAAAAATGGCTCGATGGGGAAGACTTCGACATCCATGCACTTGATGGGGAATTGGCGACAGATATCGAGTTTGCGAATACGGTTCAATTGTGGCGCTGACGTTTGTCAGTGCTTTTTTTCGATAATCGGGAATACACATAACAGGAGGGATGAACGATGAAACGAATTGGAATCATATTCATGATGTTGACGCTCGTCACATTACTCGGCGGCTGTGTACCCGGAGACGGAACGTACACGACAGACCCGGCAGGATTTTTCTGGGGCATCTGGCACGGATGGATTGCGCCAGTGTCACTCATTTTAGGATTGTTCAATGACACATATCGCGTGTATGAAGTGAACAATACGGGCTGGTTCTATGATTTAGGATTTTACATCGCTGTCATCAGTGGATTTGGTGGATTGACGTTGACACGGAAGAGTCGTGGGTAATCGGGAGTGACCAAACAAGGTCACTCTTTTTTAAAATCTTTTTTACCGTAAACGCTTGCATAAAAATAATTTTCATATTATGATTCAGGTGAAAATGATTTTAAGGAGGATTTATTCATGTCACGTCTTTTTGAACGAGCGCAACAATTCGGGAAATCGTTCATGTTGCCGATTGCTGTCTTACCGGCCGCCGGACTCCTGTTAGGGATTGGGGGCGCCTTGTCTAACCCGAATACGGTGCAAGCGTACCCGTTCCTCGATATCGATTGGTTGCAACATCTATTCACCATCATGGCGGCTGCCGGTTCGATTGTATTCGCGAACTTGGCTGTGTTGTTTGCCATCGGTGTCGCTGTCGGACTCGCAAAGTCTGATAAAGGAACGGCCGGATTGGCGGCGATGCTTGGGTATTTGATTATGAATGCGACCATCAACGCAATGCTTCAGATTACTGGAGAGTTGATGGAAACGAACTTAGCGAGTGCCGGTCAAGGGATGGCGCTCGGAATTCAAACGCTTGAAACCGGTGTGTTCGGTGGGATCTTGATTGGGATTGTCACGGCACTCTTGCATAACCGCTACAACAAGCAAGTGCTTCCACAGTTCCTCGGGTTCTTCAGCGGATCACGTTTTGTTCCAATCATCACGTCATTCGTTGCGATTGGAGTAGGGATTGGACTCTACTTCATCTGGCCGACGGTGCAGAATGGAATTTTCTCGTTAGGGGGCCTCGTTGAAAAAACAGGATATATCGGAACATTCATTTATGGGTTCGTCCTTCGGATGCTTGGACCATTCGGATTGCACCATATCTTCTACATTCCGTTTTGGACCACTGGGCTCGGGGGCTCGATGGTCATTGACGGAACATTGATTGAAGGAACGCAAAAGATTTTCTTCGCACAGTTGGCTGACCCGAATACGACACAATTCTATGAAGGAACCGCGCGATTTATGTCGGGTCGATTCATCACGATGATGTTTGGTCTTCTCGGTGCAGCGCTTGCCATGTATCACTGTGCAAAGCCGGAGCAAAAGAAAGTCGTATTCGGACTCTTATTCTCGGCAGCACTCACCTCATTCTTGACGGGAATCACAGAGCCACTCGAATTCGCATTCTTGTTCGTCGCGCCAGTCCTGTATCTAGTACATGCTATCTTTGATGGACTGGCTTTTATGATGGCTCACATCTTTGAGATTACGATTGGTCAAACGTTCTCTGGTGGGTTCATCGATTTTATCTTATTCGGAGTCTTACAAGGGAATGACAAGACGAACTGGATGCTGGTACCGGTCATCGGTGCTTTCTGGTTCTTGCTCTACTACGTAACGTTCCGCTTCCTCATCACGAAGTTCAATTTCATGACACCGGGGCGATCAGATGAAACAGCGAAAACAACAGATATTGCGGCATCGGATCGCACGACCGCTATCATTGCGGCACTAGGTGGCGATGACAATATTGAGACGGTCGACTGCTGTGCGACACGCCTCCGCGTCACAGTCAATGACAATCAACATGTCCGTGAAGACTTGTTGAAAGAGACGGGCGCTCACGGGGTGGTTCAAAAAGGGAATGGAATTCAAGTAATCTACGGTCCTTCTGTTACAATTATTAAGAATGAAGTCCAAGAGGCGTTAGGCCGAGGCGAATAACGAATGTGTTGGAGGGAAGAACCGTGTGGGAGCAAATGAAGCACGTGTATTCAGAAATGACAGACAGTGAGAAAAAGATTGCGGATTATTTGATGGCGAACATGAATGAGGCAATCGAAATGAACATTACCGATTTAGCAAATGCGATTGCGACTTCACCAGGGACAATCACGCGGTTTTGCAAAAAAATCGGAGTGGGAAGTTATAGTTCACTGAAGCTCATGATGCAAAAGACGTTGACGGAAACGAATTTGCCCCAAACGACTTCGCTCGAACCGATGCAGCGGTCATACATTGAATTGATTCAGACGACCGCTCATTTAATTGATCAGGATGAACTACTTGCGATTTGTAAGGAGATTACATCGAGCCGCTCCGTTCACTTATACGGATTAGGCAACGCCGGACTGGTGGCACAGGAAATGGAATACAGATTGAGACGAATGGGATTGCTGGCGACTACCGCTTTCGATAGTCACAGCATGGTCATGGACGCATCAATTGTCACGTCGGAAGACGTAGTCATTGCCTTTTCAAATAGTGGAGAAAGTCGAGAAGTCGTCCAGGCGATGCAACTCGCGAAAGAGTCGGGGTGTACGACAGTTGCATTCGTCGGCTATCAACATTCACCACTTGCTGAACTTGTCGACTATCGGTTGTTGACTGCGGGTGCCTCCGGTGAGGCATTCTTGATCAATACACAACTCCCGCTTCTCTTCACGGCCGATGCGGTGACGAAGACACTGATGGAGACGAATGAAGCATTAAAAGCACATTATCTACAAACACTTAAAGCGCTTGATCGTTTAAAAGAAAGAAGTGAATAACTATTATGATAACGTTACCGACTGGATTGATTGTTTCGTGCCAGGCTTTAGAAGGTGAACCGCTCCATAGTGAATTCATTATGGGACGGATGGCTATTGCGGCCGTTCAAGGCGGCGCCAAAGGAATTCGGGCCAATTCAGCGAGGGATATTCAAGAAATAAAAAAACAGGTGACTGTTCCGATCATCGGTATCGTCAAACGTGACTACGAAAATAGTGATGTGTTCATCACAGCGACGATGAAAGAAATCGAGGAACTGATGGAAGTCGGTGTAGATGTCATCGCGCTCGACGCGACAAAGCGTCCGCGTCCTGGAAACCTGTCACTCCAAGAACTGGTTCACGCTATCCGCTCGATTTATCCGAAGCAATTGTTGATGGCTGATTGCGCGACCCTCGAGGACTGTATTGAGGCGGATCGCCTTGGTTTTGACTATATCTCCACAACGTTACATGGGTATACAGACGAAACGAAAGGATCCCTTCTCTACCATGATGATTTCAAGTTTTTAAAAGATGTGTTGGATCACGTTACACAGCCGGTCGTGGCCGAAGGGAATATTTTGACGCCTGAGATGGCGAAACGCTGTATGGATTTAGGGACGCACGCGGTCGTTGTAGGGGGTGCGATTACCCGTCCACACCAAATCACCGCACGATTCGATGCGGCACTCACTTCGAGTGTGAAGAGTTCGCTATAAAAAGGAATCCACCAATACGTTACGCAATACCTCATGAGATCTTTGACGTCGTGAGGTATTTTTATTTATCTGTACAGGAAAAGGCTAAATTGTTCGATATAATGAGTGTGGATGATTTTTTTCGAGTGGAGGTGCCATATGCACTCATATGAGTTTCAAATGTATCGGAATTTTGATGAGCTAGCGATTGACTTGATTGAGTTAGCAAAAGAAATAGTACCAGATAAACTAGTCTATCTCACGTCGATTGAGAATGACACCCAACATATACTCAAACTGTCCTCACAAAATTCTCCTATCCTACTTGAAGAAGGCATGTCCTTTGATTTGAAGGATACGGTATGTAATCGAATCGATTTCAATCAACGAGAAGTTTTGATGTATGAAGATATTGAATCACAGATTGAATCGACGCGACTTCAGTCATTACTGCGCGAAGTGAACATCAAGTCGTATCTAGGAATCCCGATTCTGACGAAGAACGGGGATATCTTCGGTACGCTTTGTGTCGCCAATCATAAAAGCGCCCAGTACGATTCGAAAAGTGTCCGCTTGTTGAAGCGTGTGGTTCGGATGTTCAGTTACTATTTAGAGCTCGAACGTCGTGCCTCACGGGATGAACTGACAAATCTTTATAACCGACATTATCTGTACAACTACTTTGAGACGAATCCGAATCAAGGAGGGGCATTATTCCTCATCGATTTAGATGGATTTAAATTGGTGAATGATACATTCGGTCATGATGAAGGAGACCTTGTCTTGAAAGAAGTGGCGCTTCGTCTGAGACGTTTGATGGAGCCGGTTCCTGATTCAAAAGTGTATCGCTTAGGCGGGGATGAATTTCTAATCAAAATCGCACACGCATTGTCAAAAGCGGCTGTCATTGAGTACGCTGAACAGATCTTGTCTGTATTGAAAGCATGGGACGACCATCTCCCGTTGTCAGCGAGCATCGGCATCGCTCAATATGATTCCGATGAACAGGCGGATCTCAGTCGATTGTTGAAAGAGGCAGACGTTGCACTGTACCAATCTAAATCGAGCGGGAAGAATACCTATCATTTTGATCAATAATACCAATAGGCTAAACCGATGGATTCTCATTGGTTTAGCCTCTGTTTTTGCATTCAGCAACAAGAAACCGATTGTCGTGAAGGAATCGAATGAAAAACGGGTACTGATTAGAGCATCGGTTTTTGCCCGATTACGGCGACCGTATGATAGTCACGGGAGTCCGGTCCACGTTGTACCGATACATCCTTGAATCCGAGGTTCACCGCCGCGGGGATGAATTGATTCCGAACCATCTCGGAGATGTCGTTCCATTCGATCTCACCTTTCCCGTCACAGTAGGTGATGACAAATGTGCCATTCGGTTTTAAGACGCGTTCGATTTCAGACAGAACGGTCGTGACATCTCTCCAGAAATATAGTGTGTGAATGCTGAACACGTGATTGATGGATGCGTCCGTCACCTCAAGTTGATGCAAATCTCCTTGGATCAAGTTGGCCCGTTTTGTATGAATCGAAGCCTGATTGCGCTGTCTTGCTGAATCGATGATTGTTTTAGATCGGTCGAGACCCATGACATGTACGTCAGGATGTCGTTGAAGGATGGTTGCCATCGCATCACCAGCCCCGCACCCGAGCTCTAAAATCGATGTACCGGATTGAATATGTAACTGTTCAATCGTCCATTTGACTTCAATTCGGTGTTGGCGCACCATCTTTTCCCCGATATATTTTCCGACAGGGCCGCGTGGATTTTCATACTGACTGTCCACCCAGTTTTTGAACACTTGTGGGAGCATACTGTCACCTCACTTTGAAAGTAGCTCGATTGTAGCATATTGATGAGACAAAGGAGTCAACAACATGCGTTCATTTTGGATACTCGGCAACCAACTCTCGCACGAGCTTGCGATGCTGAAGGATGTAAAAGAAGATGACGTCATCGTCATGATCGAGGCGACGTCGCGCGCGACGTGGCGTCCGTACCATAAACAAAAGCTCGTCCTCATCTTCTCTGCGATGCGACACTTTGCGGAAGAATTGCGCGATAAAGGATACACCGTGGATTATCACGAGGCGGATTCGTTCCAAGAGGCATGGGACAATCATGTGAAACAGTACAGTCCGGACGAAATTCATGTCACCGCCGTCACGGACGAACCGATGGCGAAAAAACTGAAACAATTCGCGAAGAAGCATAAACTGGTCGAACATACGGATGTTCCGCTCTTCTACTTATCAAAAGAGGAAGCGACCGAGACGCTCGGGAATGAGCCGTGGCGAATGGATCGTTTTTATCGCCACATGCGGAAGCGATTCGATGTCTTGCTCGAAGAGGGGAAGCCACGTGGTGGGAAATGGTCGTTTGATGCGGATAACCGAAAACCGCCGAAAGAAGGACTATCGTTCCCATCGGCCATTCATTTTCGTCCGGATTCAATCACGAAAGACGTTATCGAAAAAGTCGAGTCGACGTTCTCGGAACATCCGGGGGAGGTGACCCCGTTCCATTGGCCGGTCACACATACCGAGGCGAGACGGGCACTGAATCGGTTCGTGAAAGAGCGGCTCGAGACGTTCGGTCCGTATCAAGATGCGATGATGACGGATGAACCGGAGATGTCGCACAGTCTATTGTCGGCTGCCATCAATATCGGTCTACTGACACCGCGAGAAGTCGTTGATGCGGCATGTCAGGCGGATGCACCGCTATCGTCGATTGAAGGATTCGTCCGGCAAATCCTCGGTTGGCGGGAATATATGCGCGCCGTCTATCTAGCGGTCATGCCCGGTTATGAAGACGTGAACACGTTCAAGCATGAACGCGACTTACCGTCCTTCTTCTGGGATGCGAAGACGGAGTTGAACTGTCTGCATCAAAGTTTGAAACCGGTCGTCGCACATGCCCACAATCATCATATCCAGCGACTGATGGTGCTCGGAAACTATGCGACATTGTTTGAAATCAATCCGAAGCAGACGAGCGACTGGTTCAACGAGATGTATATCGATGCCTATGACTGGGTCGTCTTACCGAACGTACTCGGGATGGCCCTTCATGCGGACGGTGGAAAGCTCGCCACAAAACCGTATGTCGCTTCCGGAAAATATATCGACCGGATGAGTGACTACTGTCGGGATTGCCCATACAACCCAAAACATACGACAGAAGACGACGCTTGTCCGTTCAACGCCCTCTATTGGCGGTTCATCGATCGTCACGAAGAACGATTCTCGAAAAACCAGCGAATGAAGATGATGGTCCGTAATTGGCAGGGACGGGATGATGACGTGAAAGCCGACATCTTAGCGAAAGCCGAACAGACATTGACCGATTCCCCGTGAATCGGTTTTTTTACGTTCTCTTCATGAAACTTTGCGATTCCTTTATCGTGTCTTTACAATCGTTCGTTACGATAGGAGCTGTGAGACCCCCTCACTCCAAGTGAATAGTTACCGGTAGAACCTTTGAGAGACCAACAGAAGCCCGTACGTCGATGACGTGTCGTTTCTGTTGGTCCTTTTTTTCAAGAAAGGATGATTCAAGTGAATGAAGCGATTGCACGAATCGGACAAGAACGGATGATTGCCTCCATCAAAAGTCCAAAACAAATCGAGGCGTTTTTACGGACGGATGTGACGACGACGTTTCTCATGATGGGAACGCTCAGTACACTCGACCGCTATGTGGCGCACTTGAAGCGAGAGAATCGAACGGTCTTCCTCCACGCCGAGCGAATCAATGGGATCAGCCTCGACCGGGACGGGATCGATTACCTCGCCAAACGTGTCGGCGCCGATGGGATTGTCACGACGAAAGCATCCGTGCTCCAGCATGCGAAGCGAGCGGGGCTCTTGACGGTCCAACGACTCTTTCTCGTCGACTCCGATGCTGTCACGAGTGGGCTCAAGCTCGCCGAGGCGCAACAACCGGATGCGATTGAACTCATGCCCGGTCTGATTCCGAGCGTGGTCGAGAAAATTTCCCAGGACGTCTCCTTTCCGATTGTGACAGGTGGCATGATTCGTCAACCGATTGACGTGCATCGCGCCCTCGATCATGGGGCATTCGCCGTATCGACCGGGGATGAACGACTTTGGCACGTACAAAGTCAGAAGGAGGAATTAGCATGAAATCAATACAGTTACAACAATTAGCGAAATCATTCGGGGAGACGGAAGTCATTCGAGGGATTGACGTGACGATTGAAGCAGGAGAGTTCTTCGCACTCGTCGGTCCGTCCGGTTGCGGGAAGAGTACGATGCTTCGGATGATTGCCGGACTCGAATCCATCACAAGCGGAACGCTTCGCATCGACGGTGTGGCGGCGAACGGGATGAAGCCGAGTGAGCGTCACTTGTCGATGGTGTTCCAAAACTACGCCCTTTACCCACATATGACGGTTGAGAAAAATATCACGTTCGGTCTACATACGAAAGGACTGACGAAGCTTGAACAGCGGGAGCGTTGCCTACAGGCGGCGGAAACACTCGGGCTCACCGATTACTTGAAACGGAAACCGCGTGAGCTATCTGGAGGTCAGCGACAGCGTGTCGCCTTGGCACGTGCCATCGTGACCGAGGCACCCATTTGTCTGATGGATGAGCCGCTTTCGAACTTGGACGCGAAACTACGGGCAAAGATGCGTTCAGAGATTCGCCAGTTACAGCGAAAACTCGGACTGACGATGATTTATGTCACCCACGACCAAGTCGAGGCGATGACAATGGCGGACCGCATCATGCTCCTCAATGAGGGAGAAGTGCAACAAGTCGGAAAGCCGCTCGACTTATATAACAAACCGGCGAATACGTTCGTCGCTTCCTTCATCGGGTCACCTCCGATGAATCTCGTCAACGTGACACGACAAGAAAAAGGCTGGATGGCCTCAGATGGGCGGTTGTTCCATCCAAACGCACTGACGGAGACATCACAGGCGACACTCGGTGTCCGTCCTGAGCAAATCAAGCCGGCGGACGAAGATGTGACATTTTACGCAGAACTGAAAAATATTGAAGTGCTCGGGACCGAGACGATTCTCGCCTTTGACGTCGGAGGGAACGAATGGTTGGCAAAATGGCCGGGACAATGGCCGCTCACGGTCGGCGAAAAAGTAGCGTGTTATGTGGATCCGAAACAGATGTCGCTATTTGATACGAACGGACAGCGCATCGAGCCACGACAACCGAAACTGTTTGAGGCGTTGGAGGTGTTCCAATGACGGTCGCCTTACCGAGAGAGAAAGTCCGGACACGGCTATCTGACGCAGCGAGCGGTCTGTTGTACTTGTCTCCGTCCATCGTCTTGTTCGGTGTCTTTCTCGTCTATCCGCTGTTGCGAACAATCTATTTAAGCTTTTTCCGGACCGACACACAAGGAACGCCGCTCGAATTTGTCGGAGTCGGTCATTACAGCACGCTGTTCACGAGCGCCGCGTTTTGGCAAAGCATTCAGGCGACGGTCGGATTCGTCCTCTTGACGGTCCCGCTCACAATTCTCATCGCGCTCGGTCTCGCACTCCTCGCCAATGAGAAACTGAAGGGCATTAGCATCTTTCGAACAGCGTTCTCGGCGACCATGGGGATGAGCGTCGCGGCGTCATCGGTCATTTGGATGTTCATGTACAATCCGTCAATCGGTATCTTCAACCGGTTCCTCGAGGCAGTGGGTGCAAGTGGTGTACAGTGGCTCCTCGATCCACAATATGCGCTCCTTTCCGTGTCACTTGCGACCGTTTGGATGAACATCGGCTTTACGTTCTTGATTCTACTCGGTGGTCTGCAAAACATCGATCGGACGTTGTATGAGAGTGCGGACATTGCCGGGACGAGTTATTGGGCGCAACTTCGGGCGATCACCATCCCGATGTTGTCGCCGACACTTTTCTTTGTCGGGATCATCTCGCTGATCAACGCCTTCCAGACGTTTGGACAGATTGATTTATTGACGAAAGGTGGACCGACGAATGCGACGAATGTCATCGTCTATGCCATCTACAAAGATGCGTTCATCAACTATAACGTCGGCAGTGCCAGCGCCCAGGCCGTGCTCCTATTCATCGCCGTCCTTCTGTTGACGTGGCTCCAGTTCAAATTGGTCGAAAGGAAGGTGCATTACCAATGAGATTACGGAATATCGGCGTCTATGTCCTACTCGTCTTGTGTGCTGTTGTCATGCTGTTTCCGATCGCCTATGCGTTTTCGATCAGTCTGATGGACGGGAAGGAAGTGCTCCAGGGACATCTCCTTCCGCGTGAACCTTCATTGGAAAACTATGTAGCCGCGTTCGAGCGTATTCCGATGATGACGTATCTGCTCAACAGTTTGGTCGTCGCGGTTCTCGTGATGGTCGGACAGGTCGTCTTGTCGAGTCTCGCGGCATTCGCATTCGTCTTTATCGACTTTAAAGGAAAAGGGCTCATCTTCATGCTTTTCCTGGCGACGATGATGGTGCCATGGGAAGCGACGATGGTACCGAACTTTTTGACGATCCAGTCGCTCGGTTGGCTGAATAGCGTCTGGGGACTGTCTGTGCCGTTCTTCGCACTCGCGTTCGGGACGTTCTTACTTCGGCAACAGTTCAAAACGATTCCGTACGAAATGTATGAGGCGTCCCAAATTGCTGGAATCAGTCGCTTCCGTTTCTTTTGGAACGTCGTCTTGCCGGTCTCGAAGACACCACTCGTTACATTGTCGGTGTATAGCTTTTTGACGACTTGGAATATGTACTTATGGCCGCTTCTCGTCACGAACACGGAACAGGCGCGAACGGTCCAAATCGGCATCAAACAGATGCAGTCGAACGAAGTCGCCTCGGATTGGGGCGTCGTCATGGCGGCAGTCATCTTGATCATCATTCCGACACTTGTATTGTTGTTCGCAGGACAAAAGCACTTGCAAGAAGGTTTGACGCAAGGCGCTATCAAATAATAGGGGGATATGACAAATGAAAAAGTTAGGATTATTCGCAGGGTTGGCAAGTTCGGTGTTATTACTCGGGGCATGTGGCAGTGAAGAAGCGGCACCCGTCGCGGCGACGACAGAAGACGGAAAGACAGAGGTCGTCTTTTGGCATGCGATGAGCGGGGACTTGGAGACGGCGTTAAACACTCAAGTCGATGCGTTCAACGCTTCTCAAGACGACTATGAAGTCAAACCGGTCTTCCAAGGAACATATGAGGAAGCGTTGACGAAATTCAATGCGGTCGCCGGTTCGGAAGACGCGCCCGCCATCATGCAAACGTTCGAAGTCGGGACGAAATACATGATCGACTCGAACAAAATCACACCCGTTCAGGAGTTCATCGACAAAGAGAAGTTTGACACGAGCGTATGGGAAGAGAACATCTTGAGTTATTACCAAGTCGATGGGAAACAATACTCGATGCCGTTCAACTCCTCGACACCGGTCCTCATCTATAACAAGGAAGCGTTTGAGAAAGCAGGGCTCGACCCGGAGAAAGCACCGCGCACATATGATGAGTTGAAAGAGGCGGCAAAGAAGTTGACGACGGACGGTCAGACCGGCTTCACGATGCTCAACTATGGTTGGTTCTTTGAACAGCTCGTGGCTGCGCAAGGTGGATTGTATGTCGACAATGACAATGGACGAAGTGGAGACCCGACGAAAGCCGTGTTCGATGGCGAAGAAGGACAGAACGCGTTCAATCTGATCAAAGAGATGTACGACGAGAAGACGTTCTTAAACGTCGGTCAAAACTGGGACGATATGCGTGCGGCATTCCAATCTGGGAAAGTTGCCATGTATCTGGACTCGTCAGCAGGAATCCGTACGGTAGCAGACAACGCGGACTTTGAAATCGGCGCATCGTACTTACCGGTACCGAATGAAGCGGAGCGTCAAGGCGTCGTCATCGGCGGGGCATCGCTCTGGATGGGTGATGGCATTGCCGAAGAGACGAAAGAAGGCGCATGGGAGTTCATGAAGTATGTCGCTTCAACGGAAGCGCAAGCACAGTGGCATGTTGACACAGGCTACTTCGCCATCAATCCGGAAGCATACAATGAACCGATCGTAAAAGAAATGTGGGCGAAATATCCACAACTGAAAGTGACGGTCGACCAACTCAGTGAGACGAAACCATCACCGGCGACACAAGGAGCGCTCATCTCGACGTTCCCGCAATCACGTCAAAGTGTCGTCAACGCGATGGAAAGTTTGTATCAAGGGGTGTCGGTCGAAGAGGCATTGAAACGTGCGGCTGATGAGACGACTTCCACCTTGGGGCAATGACATGTTGATTTATGCACATCGCGGCTATAGCGCCAATTACCCGGAAAATACATTGTCCGCATTCGAAGCGGCTCTCCCGTACGTGGACGGAATCGAGTTGGATGTACAGGTATCGAAGGACGGTCGTCTCGTCGTCATTCATGACGAGACCGTCGACCGGACGACGAATGGAACGGGATGGGTGAAAGACATGACGCTTCAGGAGTTGCGTCAGTTGAAGATCGACGGCTATGAACGCATTCCGACGTTGGAAGAAGTGCTCGGACTGATTGAACGGAGCAACGTCACCCTGAATATTGAATTGAAGACGGATCAATATGCGTATCCAGGGATCGAACGTCTCGCTTGGCTTGCTGTTGACGAGTTTGAACTCGGTGACCGTGTCGTGTTCTCCTCGTTCAATCGTGAAACGCTCGTCCGAATGCGAGATGTGGCACCAGTCGCCCGGCTTGCGGTGTTGACACTCACGGGTGAGTCGGACACCGTCTCGTTCGCTGAAACGATTCGGGCCGAGGCGATTCACGCCCAGCCTGCATTTATCGGTTCGAAAGCATGGGATCAGATACAACAGACGACGCTCGAGACACGGCTCTACACGATCAACGACGTGAAGGACCTTCCCCCGATAACGGTTTCGGCCATCATGACAGATGAGGTTGAACGGTTTACAAAATGAGTAGACTAAACCCCGCTCCTGAGAAGGAGCGGGGTTCATTCATGTCATGATTGGTTCTGGTGTGTCATAGGTTGAGATGACAACTTGATTACGCCCTTCGTTTTTCGCTTGATAAAGCGCCGAATCAGCGAGATCTACCATCCGCTTGATGGGAAGCGAGGTCCCGTGTGCGACCCCAACGGACGTCGTGATTTGAATCGGTGGAAAATCGTTCAAGTGGAATAGTTCAGCAGCAATCCGTTCTCGTATCCGGTTGGCCACTTTGTCTACCTTCTCTGGCGTCAAGTCGTACATCAAGATGACGAATTCTTCGCCACCGATTCGTGCGACAGTGTCATGGGCACGCGTCTCGACTTTTAAGATGTTGGCGAACTGTTGTAAGACGAGATCACCGTTTCCGTGACCATATGTATCGTTCACATGTTTAAAATGATCGATATCGAGCGCGAGTACATTGTACGTCCGATTCTCTTGCCCGATGGAAGCCGTATATCGATCCCACACACGTCGATTGTATAGACCGGTCAAATGGTCTCGTTCAGACGACTGTTTGTACTCGATGGCACGGCGGGTCGTTTGTTCAAGGTCGATGGTGAGGATGCTCGAGAGTAGACCGACGAGCATGCCAATCATCCAAATGGACAAGACAAGGGATACATAGGCTGTGCTCCAACCCATATTGATATAGACGGCAATCGAAATAATGAAGAGCGCCCATACGTTCAAAAAGATACTCTGTAAGAAGAGTCGCTCCCGAAGCAGCCGATGAATCCAGAGCATCCCGATGCTGACGATGAACGTCGCGATAAACGCAATCACGGCCTGCTCGGTCATTCCGAACAAGAATCGTGTACTGGCGATGACAAGTGTCGCAATGAATAAAGGAAAACGAGCACCATAAAAAGCAAGCAACACGAGCGGTAAGTGACGTAAATCCACACGGACCATATCGTTAGCTTCTACGGCGTTATACATCAAAAACAGACCGAGTGCACCGGCGAGTATTCCAATCACAGAACTACGAAGACGGTACGAATTAAAAAGCGAAGAATGATAAATCTTCGAGATGATATAAAATCCGGTGAATGCGACACAAGCATTGAGCAACAAGACGGTGAGCGTCATTCCTTCACGACCTTTTTCATAGACTATACATTAACGGTAGCAGTCTTCAAATAATTGTCAATCTGAAGGTGTGTAAATGTTCATTATCTTTTCACGCTTTCTTCTTTGTTCCTCGAAACGCAAAAAACATAGCGATGCCAATTCCAATGCCGAGCCACCAATTATCGAGGGTGAGCCCGAAAACGACGGCGAATACGACCGCGACGGGAATCGATAAGTAGCCACGTTGTTTCATCTTCAATTCCTCCTCTCTTCGTCATTTCTTTATTCCCAAAAGGTAGACGCTTCATGCTCAAATCGAGGTAAGACAAAAACGTTCGACCGATCAAATCAGTCGAACGAAACCGAATGTTTAGGTGATGGTAGCAATGGACAGCTCTGTCTGGTATGAAGCTCGATTGTAAAGGTGGTGCCTTCTCCGTATACCGAGTCCGCATGAATTCCCCAACCGTGGGCTTCGGCGATTCGTTTACAGATTCGCAGACCGAGACCTGTTCCTTTTATGGCTTGGTGGGCGGCGGATTCGACACGGTAATATTCATCAAATACGTATGGAAGTGCTTCTTCCGGAATCCCAATCCCGGTATCGGATACAGATAAAGTTACCGTGCCAGCACTTTCAAATACGCTCGTATGGACCGTCCCGCCATCAGGAGAGTACTTGATGGCGTTACCAATGAGGTTATGGAGCAATTGTCGTAACTTTTCTTCATCTGCTTGAATCAAGACATCATTCGTTTCAAACGTCACCGTATGAAGCGGGGAGGTCGTCTGATAGCTCGACATGACATCCTCTAAAAGAGGACGGAGTGCGAACGTCGTCACGGTCAGTTGATCAGCCGTGTAGCGTTCTTTTTGATAATCGAGGAAGTTATCGACGAGCCGCTCCAGTCGTTCCGATTCTTGTTTGACTTGTTTTAGCATCTGATACGACTTTTCTGAACCTTGATGACGTGTCATGAGTAACTCCGTATAGCCATGGATGGCAGTCAATGGCGTGCGGAAATCATGAGACAGTTCGGCAAGGAAACTGTCTTTACGCTCTTCAAAGCGGACGACCTCCGTTTGGTCGCGCCACATGATGAAAACGCCACGTGGTGTGCGCGTGAAGTTGAAAATCAAATGTAGCGTCTTGTCATCAAAGCGCAGACGACGTGAGGTCATCTTTGGATCTGTTTCGGTCGCACATTCGAGCAATTCTTGGATCAGGTGCATGACTTGTGCGGAATCCGCCCCGTGCCGTTCCAACGTGGAATATACATAACGAGTCAATGTTTCCAATGTGTCAAAAGATTGTGTTGTCATAGAAGGGTACCATTGACGAAGAGAATCATTCGAATACAGACGGCATCTTGAGAAATCGATATAACACATCGCATCCTGTACTTCTTCCACGATGGAAGCGATGGAGAACGTATGGCGTTGCTGTTTTTGACGAGCGGAGCGTTTCTGCCTAATCCTATGGAATCGGCGCATGGACCTACCTCCTCGCGAACATTTGTACATGCATTCACAATAAGTATACGACATTCGAGAAGGAATCCCTATAAAGGCAATAGTCCTAGCAGAAACGTATCGAAATCGGGACGGATGCAAAACACCTCTCCGCTGATGGAACGGAGAGGTGTCGGTCATTCGGTCACGTTTACTTGTCCCATCATCCCATTCTCTTCATGCTCGAGGATGTGGCAATGATACATGAACGTTCCTGTTTTAGTGAAGGTGAGTTCGATTTTTACCCGTTCATCTGGAGCGACGGCTACCGTATCTTTCCACCCTTTCTCCTGATCGGATGGTGGTTTTCCGTCTCGACTGATGACTCGGAACTGGACGCCGTGGATGTGGAAAGGATGTGTCATCCCACCCATCATATCCGGCTTATTTTCAATTTCCCATACCTCAGTGTCTCCGCGTTTCGCTTCGATGTCGATACGCTCCGGATCATAGGTCTTTCCGTTGATTGACACCATGTTACCCATTCCAAAAAGGGTGAGGCGGCGGTCTGCTGTCTCGTCTGTCGAGCGCTCCACCGTTTCAATCGTCGGAATCTTAATGGACGCCTTGTCGAGTTCACCGATACGAAACGTGGTGAATGTCACCCCGTCCGCTTTTAAGGCAGCGACATCTTCAACTTGTGAAAAATCAATCAGTACCTCGGCCCGTTCACCTGGTGTCAACGTGAGGGTCTCTAAGGGAATCGGGCGTTCTAACGGCCCTCCGTCTGTCGCAATCTGCGTCATCTCGGCCTCGTTAGATAACGTAAAATCAAAATCACGCGCATTCGAACCGTTGACTAGTCGCACTCGTAACGTCTCGGTTTGAACGTCGAACGTCGTGTTGATGACTCCATTCGCAAGAATGGTATCCCCCGTCGTTCCATCAACGTTCATATGGGCATCATAATCCAACTCACCGTTAGGCGTGAAGAGTCGATCTTGTACGATGAGCGGGATATCGTCGACTCCATATTCATTCGGGAGACCGTTCTGTGCATCGTCGGTCACATAAAGAAGACCGGCGAGCCCTTTATAAACTTGTTCGGCTGTCGATCCCATCGGATGGGGGTGAAACCACAGTGTACTAGGTTCTTGATCGATGTCGAGTCGAACTTGTGCCTGTTCACCTGGTGCGACGGTCTGATGAGGTCCCCCGTCCATGTCGGCAGGGATGACGAGTCCGTGCCAGTGGAACGTTGTCGGTTCATCCAATCGATTGATGGTATCGATTACGACTGTTTTTCCTTTCGGTAACTCGATCATTGGTCCGAGTAAGTCTCCATTATAGCCGAACGTTTCCGATTTCTTGCCGTCTTTGAAAAATTGTGACGTGCCTTTAGTTGCTTCCACCGTATAGTAGACCGTGTCTCCCGTGACACGTTCTGGCTGTAAGGCAGTCGGAATCGGAAGCGGCTGTGTCGGTTCATCCGATGCTTGAAGCTCTTGCATCGCTCCGTGTCCCATCGGTCCGTTATTGCCACCCATTCCATTATCACCCATCATGTGATCATCCATCTGACCCGTTGCCGAATCGTTTCCCATCATATGATCTTGGTCCATATTGTTGTTATGGTTCCATGTCCCGTTGAAAAGGACGATTAGTAAAACGAGGATGCCTCCAATTAAAATCCCCGTCAACAGAAACCATATTCCTTTCGATTTCATGCTATAACACTCCTTCATTGTTCAGTCCTAACTTTGTTGTACCACCTAATTGTGAAAGAAACATGAAAGTCCAAATCTGTTTAATCGCATACCGCATAGGGGTATACAAACCGTGTAAAGGAGAGGATGAATGATGGAACATGCGCACGATCAACATCATGAACATCATGAGGAGAGTCACGAGTCTCATCATGGCGGACACGGACACGAGCATATGATTGACGATTTCAAACGACGTTTCTTCGTATCGCTCGGGCTGATGATTCCGATTTTATTGTTATCGGACATGATTCAAGAATGGCTACGGTTTGAACTCGATTTTCCGTTTGAAAAGACAATCTTATTTGTATTGGCGACGATTGTGTATGTATACGGCGGGTGGCCGTTCTTAAAAGGAAGTGTGGAAGAGTTAAGAGAGCGTAGCCCGGGCATGATGATGCTTATTGGCTTGGCGATCAGCGTCGCTTACTTTTATAGTGCAGCTGTCGTCTTTGGCTATGGAAGCGGACATGACTTCTTTTGGGAACTCGCTTCATTGATTGTGATCATGCTACTCGGTCATTGGATTGAGATGCGTTCTGTCATGGGAGCGTCGAACGCGTTGGAACAACTCGTACAGCTTCTTCCGAACGAAGCGCATCGTATCAATGGGGAAGAAACGGAGGACGTCCCGATTTCTGAATTGAGGGAAGGAGATCGGATTCTCGTTAAACCGGGGGAACAGGTTCCTGTGGACGGAAAAATCATGAAAGGACGGACAACAATCGATGAGTCGATGTTGACCGGGGAATCGATGCCCGTTGAAAAAACCGATGGGGATGACGTGATCGCAGGATCGATTAACCAAGAAGGGAGCTTGACGATTGAAACGATTGGTACGGGAGAAAGCACGTACTTGTCAAAAGTGATTGAATTGGTGAGTGAGGCACAAAAATCGAAGTCGCGGGCTCAAAATCTGGCGAACCGGGCGGCGAAATATTTGTTCTATATCGCAATTGCCGCTGGGGTCATCACGTTCACGGTTTGGTTCATGCTCGGATATTCGGTCGGAACGGCGGTTGAACGGATGGTGACGGTCATGGTCATCTCGTGTCCGCACGCACTCGGGCTAGCGACACCCCTCGTCGTCGCCGTCTCGACAGCGTTATCGGCGAAACAAGGTCTTCTCATCCGCAATCGAACTCAATTTGAAGAGGCGCGTCGACTCGATGCCGTCATCTTTGATAAGACCGGTACGCTGACGGAAGGGAATTTCGGAGTCACGGACATACAGGCGAGCTCGTCTTATACAGAAGAAGACGTGTTGCAACTCGCAGGAGCAGTTGAGCGTGAGTCGCAACATCCTCTCGCGCAAGGGATTTTAAGAGAAGCCGAGAGACGGGAATTGAAACTGGCGGCTGTCGACGACTTTGGTTCGATGACAGGTGTCGGATTGGAAGGAACGGTTGACGGTGCGCATGTTCAAGTTGTCAGTCCGCGATATATCCGCGCTCAACACATCCAAATGGATGAGGAGACGTTTGCACGACTCTCGCGAGAAGGAAAGACCGTCGTCTTTGTTTTGAAGGACGGGGAATGGGTCGGGATGATTGCGATGGCCGATTTAGTACGGGAAGAAGCGAAGGAGACCGTCGAGGCACTTCGTGAAAAAGGTATCCGTTCCATCATGTTGACGGGTGACAACGAGAAGGTCGCACATTGGGTGGCGCGTCAGCTCGGTATCGATGACGTGTATGCTGAAGTATTACCGGACGACAAGGCGAACCAAGTGAAAGACGTCCAAAAAGATGGCAGCAAAGTAGCGATGGTCGGGGATGGAATCAATGACGCTCCGGCGCTGGCACAAGCGGATGTCGGTATTGCAATCGGTAGCGGGACGGACGTTGCTGTTGAGACGGCTGACATCGTTCTTGTCCGCAGTAATCCGAAAGATGTGCTATCGATTTTAGAACTTTCACAGAACACATATCGAAAGATGATTCAAAACTTATGGTGGGCCGCAGGGTATAATATCGTCGCCATCCCGCTTGCAGCAGGGGTACTCGCCCCGATTGGTATCATCTTGTCCCCGGCTGTCGGTGCCGTCTTGATGAGCTTAAGCACCGTGATTGTCGCCATCAACGCCCGACTTCTGAAGATTTAACAATTCTTTCATCTTTGGCACGTATGCTAGACGGGATGCTAGAGATGGAGGGATTAAGATGAAACGAATGTTGATACTATCACTATTCCTGACTCCACTGCTTTTAACGGCTTGTGGGACGGAAGAAGCACCGTCGGACACGAGTCAATCCGAGAACGTGACGACAACTACAAATGACGAGTGGCAGCGTGTGGGATCCGATGAAACGGTTTCTCATATTCACGGGGCTGGATTTTGGCAAGACGATAACCGTCCGGTCATTGCAACGCATGCCGGATTGATGGAATATCGTGAAGATGGCTGGTATACACTTCTGACGAATCGCCATGACTATATGGGATTCGAACTCGTCGAGGATGGTTTTTATGCAAGTGGTCATCCCGACCGACGTACCGACTTCCAAAATCCACTCGGTGTGTTATACGGGAAAGACCATGGCATGACATTAGACGTACGGGCACTGGAGGGAGAGGCAGACTTTCATTACATGAGTGCGGGTTATGCGACGGAAATGTTGTACGTCTACCTTGAGGAAGCGACGTCAGAGCTAGAACCTGGATTCTATCGTTCGGACGATGGCGGAAGATCGTTCGAGTCGATGCGAGGATCTGGGGTAGAGGGTGAGCAGGTGGCAGGGATTGTCGCCGACGCGACGGAAGCGGCGCGCGTCTTCCTGTATGGGCCGTCCGGCATCCTCGTTTCGAATGACTTTGGAGATTCGTTCGAGCCACTCGTTGAATCAGAAGAGGTGATTACGGTCGGAGCGGATGAGGGGCAGTTGGCATACGTACGACAGACAGATGGTTCTTTCGAAGGGGTTCGTTTCAATCTAGACGATGGGTCGACAGAGACGTTCAATCTTCCAGAGTTTCAAGCGGATGCTGTGCCGATCAAATTGGCGATCAAAGAGGAGCGCATGCTGCTCGTCACATCTAACAATAGCGTATATGAGCTCATAGACGAGAAGTGGCAGACACAACTTGATGCAGGTGAACTCGACTGACGAAAGACGCCTTTCCATTACTGGAGAGGCGTCTTTTTGCCGAGTGGTAGGGCGACGGTGAACGAGGTACCTGTTGTATCCGAAGATACCGTCAACGTCCCACCATGCCGTGTGACGATTTGCTTGGCGATGGCGAGTCCGAGTCCGCTTCCACCAGTTTGACGAGATCGTGATTTTTCAACACGGTATAGACGGTCGAAAATGTGTGGGAGATCTTCTTCAGGAATTCCCTTTCCGTCGTCAGTGATGGTCAAGACGAGATAAGCGTCTGAAGTAGTAGAATGAAGTGAAACATGTGTCGCCTCACTATGCTGAATCGCGTTGTGGGCAATGGACCGGAAGACCTGAAGCATGCGATGTCGATCCAATGTGAGCGTGATGTCTGCTTGTTCTATGTTCGGAGAAGCAGCGAACCGAATCGTCGTCATTCGGAACATCGTATCGAGCATTCGTCGTAAATCCTCACAAAACGTCGTGACAGACACTTCTTCTCGATGTAACAAGAACGTGTTTTCGTCGAGTTGAGCCAATTGAAACGCATTTTCCACCAGTTCTGTGAGCGAGCGACTCTCATCTAAGATTGTCTGGATGGATTGATTGCGTAGCGGTTCAGGTGTGCTTTCTTTCGAAGCGATCTCGGCATATCCCCTCAAATAAGTGAGAGGGGTCTTGATTTCATGTGAGAGATCGGACAAAAATTGATGTCGTTCGCGACGTAAGCGAGCCAACTCCACGGACATGGCCTCGATGGAGCGAGCCAACTCACCGATTTCGTCAACGCGATTCGTTGGTAGCTGTAGGTTATCGGGGTTCGTCAGTACGTTCTCGGTCGCTTGTTTCAGTGACTGAATTGGTTTCGAAATGAGGCGGCTCAGCAGGATGAAGGTCAGCACGGTCGTCACCAGTGCGATGGCCGTGATATACAGAAATCGCAACTGAAGGCGATGACTGATTCCATGAATGATCTCAGTCGGTAAAAACATGTAGACGTACCCATACCGTGTATTAAGATCATCCGTGATCGGCGTACGAACTCTTAAATACGGCTCGTTTTCCCAGTCGTCCTCTAGAACAGTCGTATCATCGAATGGACCTGTACGTCGTTTCGTTTCGACGGTATCGACTAGTACCTGTGGAAAAGAACGGGACGTTTGAAGAAGGTCATGTGCTGGGTCAGTGATGGCAACTTTTGTGTCCGTCTCACTTTCCATGGTAGCCACATGACCGATTGTCTCTTCGGAAAAGTTCATCGCCAATACATTCGCATGACTCTCAGCTCGTGATTCTAATCGATGGACTTCTTCTGTCACGCGTTCCCCAAGTAGTGTGTGGTAAAGGAGCAAGAATAAGACTCCTTCAATCAACAACGTAGACAACAGGAAGACGAGGCTGATTCGGAACGGTAAGCTGTTACGACTGCGTCTCATCCGGAACGCTCCTCGGTCCATCGATACCCACGTCCCCATACCGTCTTCAAATAATCATCGATTGGAAAGCCTGCGTCCCCTAACTTTTCTCGAATCATGCGTATGTGTGCATCGACTGTACGGGGGTCCGATTCGGCGGAATACGGCCAGACGAGGTCATACAAATCTAAACGATTGAACAAACGATTCGGGTGCTGAAGAAATAGCTTCAAGATGGCTGTTGCTTTTGGCGTCAGAATGATTTCCTGTTCTTCGTATAAGATGCGCCCGCTCTCTTCATCGTAACGGAGTGGACCGTATTGTAGGTTGACGACCCGACTTCTTCGAAGGACGGCTCGAATTCGAGCGAGCAACACATTTCCATCAAATGGCTTTGTGACGTAGTCATCCGCTCCGGCATCTAGTCCTTGAATGGTCGTCTCGTTGTCTGAACGTGCCGTCAACAAGACGACGGGTAATGCCGGATACATCGTTTTCAACTGACGACAAAGTGAGATGCCGTCCACTTCTGGCATCATAATATCTAAGAGGATGAGGTCCGGACGCGCTTCAATCTGATCGAGTGCGGAGCGGGCATCATTTGCCTCGATGCAAGCGTACCCATCGCTTTCAAGAAACAGACGAATCAAATGTCTCATTTTCTCTTCATCGTCTACAATGAGGATCTTCATCTCATATCCCTCCTTCCTTCATTATCGTTCCGCACGCTTCATGTGATTTCCTTCCGTGGCGAAAAGAGTCTGCAGTTGTTCGTGAGCGCTTGCAACGTCGCGACAGTAAATGACGGGTACTCTCGCATCAATCGGTCGATCTGTGACGATGGCCACTGCGCCATTTCGGATGGCGGCCCTCACTAAATCAACGCCACGTTCATTGATCGGGCGCTTGCATATATATAAAAACATTTTTTTAATTTTCTCTGGTGTCGTTCCGATGCCGCGAATTGTCATTTCTTCTGGGTGATCGAGATAGGACCAAGATAAAACAGAATCCAGTGTTGCCAGTACGTCACGCAATGTCAGCTCTTGCATCATCGTTCTCCTTCCTTGCATGGTCTCAATTTCACTAGTGTACCCGACGTTTGTGAAAAAGAAGTGAAACCCTCTTAGAACCTGGTCTGGCTTAGAAACACATAGGTTTGAGCCTGATACAAGTAGGAAAAAGTATTTTTACACGCATCACAAGAAAGGGTGAACAAGATGAAACAGTACGGTAAATTTGGAATCATGATTGCGGTCTCGACCTTCATTATGTATTGGCTCATGTATTTGAACGTCTTTCAATTCAATCATATCTTCTTTAGTCAGACGAGGTTGTACATGGCACTCATCATGGGATCGGTCATGGCGTTTGTCATGCTTCTCTTCATGTGGGGGATGTATAAGAATAAACCAGTTAACTTTATCATCCTTGGGGTCAGTGCCCTCGTCTTCAGTGCCTCGCTCTGGCTCGTTAGAAGCCAGACGACCGTCGATGATGTCAGTTGGATGAAAGCGATGATCCCTCACCACTCGATTGCCATTTTGACAAGTGAGCGCGCTGAAATTGAAGACCCACGTGTGAAAGAATTGTCTGAAGAAATCATCAAGGCACAGCGCCGTGAAATTGAAGAGATGAAACAGTTGATTCAAGATTTAGAGGATGAAGAAGAGAATGCAGAGGAAAATGAGGAATGACAGATATGCACAGTCGAAATCGGCTGTGTATTTTTTATACGTTGAAAAGGAAAAATAAAGAAAGTAAGTTAGAATTTGTTTTCCTTTATTTGAAATATAAATGACATATTTGTCGGTTCGTTTTGGTGGTAAAATTTTTTCAGTTAGATAATATAAAAAATAAAAATTTAAATACATAATTGAAAGGATTTACCACATCATGAAACGAAAGATACTCTCTCTTTTCTGTGCCGTTCTTCTCACAGTCGGAATCTTCACTCCGGCAGGTACTCCGGCTGAAGCAGCCACCACGTATTATGTCAAAGTCACGACCAACAGTTTAAACGTCCGTTCGGGCCCGGGCACGACGTATGCAATCGTCGGTAGCGCGAAGTTGGGACAGTCGTTCAAATATCTCGGCGTGAGCGGGGGATGGACAAAAATCAATTTCAACGGGACATCCCGCTACGTATCCAGTACATATGTGAAGAAGTACAGTGTCTCCACGCTTTCAACGACATCGACTGCGAAAATGATCATCCCAACAAAAGGGACGTTGACACAAAAGTATGGTCCCGCGAGTGGGCAGTACGGCTACACGTTCCATAACGGCATCGACTTGGCTGCTCCAAAAGGAACACCGGTCGTGTCAGCCGCTTATGGAAAAGTCATCGTTTCTCGGAATTATGGGGCTTACGGTAACCACGTCATGATGAGCCATCAGTTGAACGGCCAAACATACATCACAGTATATGCACACCTCGATCGTCTCAATGTCGTCACAGGACAGACGCTAGCAAAAGGTGCAACAATTGGAACGGTAGGGAATACCGGGAACTCGTTCGGGAATCACCTCCACTTCGAAGTGCATCGGAACAGCTATGTGTATAGCAGTTCATCTCCTGCCAACAGTATCAATCCGTATACGATGTTCTGACATAAAAGCACGCGCTCACCATAATTGGGGCGCGTGCTTTTTAGTTAATGCCACGTCGTTTGTTTGTTCCGCTCAATTTGGTTGGCAGCGATGAGGCTGATACCAAGGACGACACCGAACACCAATCCGAACAGGTTGTTGAAGAGTAACATGAGGATAATCCCGAAGACGAGACCGATACTCATGAGGCCAATCCGATCAAACATAGTGAATCCCCTTTTCTGTAATTGTGCACCTCAATGATTACCCGATTTTCAAAGAAAGAACACCGACGAAATGGACTGATTGATTCATTATACGTGTTTGGACGAACCAGGTTTCGTTTTGTAGAAACTATAGAGCACGCTAATCAAGATGACGAGAACGATGGTTCCAAGAGACATCCAAATCGGCATCTTGTATACATCCCCCAAAATCATCTTCGCCCCGATGAAGACGAGCATGAAGCTGAGACCGTGTTTCAAATAGTAGAAGCGGTCGATCAAGTTGGCGAGGACGAAGTAGAGACTACGAAGTCCGAGAATCGCCATGATGTTCGCATAGAAGATGATATACGGGTCACGTGAATACGCAAAACTTGCAGCGACTGAATCGACAGCGAAGACGATATCCGACAATTCGATGAAGATGAGCGCGATGAAGAGTGGCGTGAAGAACAACTTCCCGTTGATGCGCTTCGTGAATTTTCCAGATGAGATATCTTGTGTGATGGGAAGGCGTCGCTCGAGCCAACGAATCGTCTTGTTTTCTTCAAGTGACTCGTCTTTCCCGATATTCTTATACATCATCCATCCTGTATAAACGAGGAATGCTCCGAACACGTAGTAGACCCAACCGAAGTTTTCTAAAAGGGATACCCCAGCGACGATGAAGACGGCACGGAAGAAAATCGCTCCGAGAATCCCCCAGAACAGTACCTTATGTTGATACTTGAGTGGAATGGCGAAATAGGCGAAAACAAGTGAAAAGACGAAGACATTATCGATCGCGAGTGCCTTTTCGATAAAGTAGACGCTCGCATATTCCGTTGCGGCTGTACTTCCTTGCGTGAAGAACAACCATCCTCCGAATGCGATGGCAATCCCAATCCAGACAAACGTCCATGTCCACGCCTCGCGGAGCGAGACTTCGTGTGCTTTACGGTGGAACACCCCGAGGTCAAGTGCGAGCATGAAGATGACGATGAGTAAAAACCCGATGAGTAGGGTCAACAACAATTCCTCCTTTTTAAGGTCGTATGAACTTCTATATATTTAATTTAAGTTCATAAGAACTTAAAGTCAAGCATGAAATAAAAAAACCACTCGAAATGGAGTGGTCAATGTGTAGAGCGTCTTTTTAACACGATGCGAGCCGTCCAACCGACAACAGCGAGTATTGTGAATCCCAAAAACATATACATCACATGTGAATACATTTCGATGTACCCTAACCAAACTTGCCAATTCTCACCGACTACAACACCAATAAAAATAAGTACCGTATTCCAAATGAGCGTCCCGCATGTCGTCAACACGATAAATTGAAGGAACGGCATATTCGACATACCGGCTGGAATCGAAATCAAACTGCGTACGACGGGAACGAATCGGCCAAAGAATACTAATTTTGGACCGAATCGATCAAACCAGCGATCGGCCATTCGAACATCTTCTATTTTCAGATAAAGTCTTTTGCCGTAGCGGGTGATGAATGACTCGAGACGTTCTCGGTCCAGTAAAAGTCCAATCCCATAAAGGACGACGGCACCGAGGAGTGCTCCGACTGTTGCCACAACAATCATCCAAAGAGGATTGAGTGTGGTAGTTGTTGTGAAAAAACCGCCGAAAATTAAGATTAACTCGGATGGGATTGGGGGGAACACATTCTCAATAAAAATGAGAAGCATGACTCCGAAATAACCAAACTGTTCAATGACTTGTTGAATCCATTGCTCCATACCGTGATCGTCTCCTACCTAATTCATATTCTCCATCAACAATAAGTCGAATGACGACGATTTGGACATCCATCCTAAGATGTAAAGTGTTTTTAAACGATTTTTTTGATGTCACGAAAGATTAATTTCAAGGTCAAACTCACTTGAAAGTGATTATTCTTACATATATCGCAGAAGTGACCACAAATATACGGAGTGACTTCGATGCGTGATTTTCTGAACTACAAATTAAGTATGAAGAAACTAGGAATAAAAAAACTTATAAATAATCATATTCCTTTCACAAAAATCATTCGGATAAATCTGACAATTTAAGTTAAAAAATTTTTTGTGAAAAGTTATTTACAGTCATTTTGAATCGGCGTAACATCCATCTCATCAACTTCATACGTATTGTTGAAATCTTTTCGCCGAGTTCCGGAGACGGAAGCGGGGGACCCACTGTCCAATCTGGACTGGGGTGAATCCTCAAGTGAGGTAGGGCCAACCTAGGCAAGCCCGAATCCGACAGCTAACCTCGTAGGCGTTATTAGGGGGATCCGACTCATGCAGTGATATGCCACTGGAGCCGTTTCTTGCTCCTGTGGTTTTTTGTTCGTTTTAGATGTTAAATTAAGTTAAAAAATGAAAAAAGAGGTTATTAAAATGACTGATTTATTCGCAATCGCTTTACTGATTGGTTTAGTGGCGTCCATGAACGTGATGATTCGTTCGATTGACCGGATGCATTGGAATGAACAGGGGTGACGACATGTATATCGTGCTTTTGGCAATTGAAATTGGGTATCTCGCTTACTTAACCGTTGCATTACTAAAACCTGAAAAATTTTAAGGATAGAGGAGAATGACGAACGATGTGGGTTACATTCATCATCACATTGAGTCTGCTCATCGCAATCACGATGACAGCTAGTGCCTTTTTAGGCGGTTACGTCGGAAGACGATTTGTACCGATTCAAGAACGACCAAACTATGTAGGGAAAGCGCTCGAGACGAGGATCACACGTCGGATTCGAATAAATGAGCGTGAGAAACAATCATGGTTTGGCTACGCAAAAGATTTTTTGACACTCAATTTGCTATTCTTATTGATTGGTTATGTGTTGCTTCGCTTTCAAGGGGTGTTGCCCTTCAATCCGAACGGGGCCGTCAACTTAGACTGGCATCTAGCCTTCCATACGGTCATCAGTTTTATGACGAATACAGACCAACAGCACTATTCAGGTGAGGCACTCTCTCACTTATCACAGATGTTCGTCCTCTCGACACTCATGTTCGTGGCACCGACGATGGCATTTACGATGGCGTTGGCATTCATTCGAGGGATTCTCGGTAAGCCGATTGGTCAGTTCTATTTCGACTTTGTACGCGTCATCGTGTACGTGCTCTTACCAATCAGCCTATTCTTCGGTATGTGGTTGATTGCGTTTGGTGTCCCGCAAACCCTTAGTCCGAATGCTGTCGTCACGACGCTCGAAGGAGCGAGCCAAACGATTCAACGGGGACCGGTCGCATCGTTTGAGGTCATCAAACAGCTCGGGAATAACGGTGGGGGCTACTATGCGGTAAATGGTGCGCATCCATTTGAAAACCCAAGCAAGTGGACGAATTACATCCATCTTTTCTTGATGCTCTTATTACCGATGTCATTGCCGTTCATATACGGGTCGATGGCGAAGAAACGAAAACAAGGATTCCTTTACTTTGGTGTCATGCTTTTCTTGTTCGTCATTGGAACAGTATTCATGTACGCCACGTTGTATGCGAACCCGTCTTTACATGGACAAGAGATGCGCTTCGGGGGAATTGGTACAGCGCTTTACGGCGCGGTGACGACAGCTGCGGAGACCGGTGCTGTCAATGCGATGCACGACTCGCTTCCATCTCTTAGCGGAATCATCTTGATGGGAAATATGATGCTGAACGTTGTTTTCGGTGGGGTCGGTGCCGGTTTCATGAACTTGATGATGTATGTGATCATCACCATTTTTGTCGCGGCCCTCTTGATTGGACAGACGCCAAGCGTGCTCGGCAAGAAAATCGAGGGCCGCGAGATGAAACTTGTCGCGTTAACGCTTCTTGTCTCGCCACTCCTTATTTTAGGATTTACGGCTTTGGCGCTCGTTGTACAGCCAGGACAAGACGCCATCACGAATGCGGGACCTCACGGGATTTCACAAATCTTGTATGAGTATACATCCGCTGTCGCCAACAACGGATCCGGATACGAAGGGTTGTTGGATGCGAAGCCGTTTTGGAATGTCACGGCAGGCTTTGCGATGTTCTTCGGTCGATATATCCCGCTTTTATTCATGATTGCACTGGCAGGCAGTCTCCAAATGAAACCATATGTAACAGAGGATGGGGCTCTTCGGACCGACACGCCGCTATTTACATCACTTCTGTTCGGTGTGATTGTCATTGTCGGTGCCTTGACCTTTTTACCAGTATTGTTGCTTGGACCATTCGCCGAATGGCTCATGATACGTTGAATATAGGAGAGAATAGAAGATGAATGAACTAGAAAAACAGACTCGCCGTTTTGACACGAGCTTGATTGTTCCTGCCATGTGGGACGGAGTCAAAAAACTAGATCCACGAATGATGGTAAAACAACCGGTCATGTTCCTCGTATGGGGTGGGTTTTTATTATCACTCGTCTATACCATCATGTCAGATGAGATGCGAGGTTTTCACTTGGCAGTGACGCTCATTTTGCTCGTCACGCTATGGTTCGCCAATTTTGCCGAAGCGATTGCAGAAGGACGGGGCAAGGCGCAGGCAGCAACCCTTCGAGCCTCAAAGAATGATGTGATGGCACGCCGAATTATGAAAGAAGGGATAGAGGAAGTCGCTTCGTCGCTCCTCCGAAAAGGAGACCGTGTCGAAGTGCGCGCCGGAGATTATGTACCGGGAGATGGCGAAATCATCGCCGGATTGGCGTCGATTGATGAGTCGGCGATTACAGGAGAATCCGCACCGGTCATCAAAGAGTCGGGCGGAGACTTCTCTTCCGTCATCGGAGGAACGCTTGTCGTCAGTGACCGAATTGAGGTCGAGATTACAAGCAATCCGGGCGAATCGTTCCTCGACCAGATGATTACCCTTGTCGAGGGGGCGAAGCGCCAAAAGACACCAAACGAAATCGCACTTTCGCTGTTGCTCGTCTCGCTCAGTATGATTTTCTTACTCGTCGTGTTGACACTCCCTGCGTTTACGAGCTATCTCGGGTTTCAATTGTCACCACCCATCTTAATTGCACTTCTCGTTTGTCTCATTCCGACAACGATCGGTGGACTCTTATCAGCTATCGGGATTGCCGGGATGGACCGGGTCACGCGATTCAATGTCATTGCGATGAGTGGGAAAGCCGTCGAGGCAGCCGGGGACATTCGAACCATCATTTTAGACAAGACGGGGACCATCACGTTCGGAAACCGGATGGCGTTTGAAGTCGTCCCAGTAGAAGGTGTCACAGCTTCACAAGCGCTTGGAGTCGCCGTGTTGACATCGCTTGAAGACGAGACGCCGGAAGGCCGATCGGTATTGACGCTCGCGAAAGAACGCTGGGGAGAACTAGATGAGTCACCGAAACAAGATGCAGTCATCATTCCATTTAAAGCAGAAACACGTATGTCGGGACTCGACTTGGCAGACGGTCGATGCGTCCGAAAAGGTGCAGCGTCCGCCATCATGGACTGGGTGAGTGCTCAAGGTGGAATGATTCCGAGCGACTTACAGGAGCAAGTCGATGCGATTTCACAAGAAGGGGGGACACCGCTCGTCATCTCAGAAGATGCTCGTATCCTCGGCGTCATTCATTTGAAAGATACGGTGAAACCAGGCATGCGTGAACGTTTTGATCGTTTGCGTCAAATGGGAATCAAGACCATCATGTGCACGGGAGATAATCCGTTGACGGCCGCGACGATTGCACATGAAGCCGGTGTTGATGAATTCGTAGCGGAGTGTAAACCAGAAGACAAGATTCGCGTCATCAAAGCCGAACAAAAAGCAGGTCACCTTGTCGCCATGACAGGAGACGGGACGAATGATGCCCCGGCAATTGCGCAGGCAGACGTCGGTCTCGCCATGAACTCGGGGACACAGGCCGCGAAAGAAGCGGCGAATATGATTGATTTAGATTCGGATCCGACCAAAATCATTGAAGTGGTCGAAATCGGTAAGCAGTTACTGATGACACGCGGGGCTTTGACGACGTTCTCGATTGCGAACGATGTGGCCAAATACTTCGCCATCTTGCCGGCTATGTTCGTCGCTTTTATCCCAGAGATGGATTGGTTGAACGTGATGCGTCTCGGCTCACCTGAGTCAGCCATCTTGGCCGCGCTCCTCTTTAACGCCTTGATTATTCCACTTCTTATTCCGGTTGCAATGAAAGGGGTTCGTTACGACCCGGTCGGTCCCGAGAAGTTGTTACGTCGAAATTTACTCGTTTATGGTGTCGGTGGTGTGATTGTCCCGTTTTTGGGAATCAAAGCGCTCGACATCGTCTTAAACTTATTCATGTGAGGTGGACCGAATGTCTTCTATAAAACAAGCAGGTATCGTCGTCAGTTTGACGATGATCTTATGCGGTGTGGCTTATCCACTCGCTTTAACAGTAGCAGGTCAGGCACTATTTCCGAGTCAAGCTGAAGGTAGTTTGATTGAACGCGATGGTGAACAGATTGGATCAAAGTGGATCGCGCAACCTTTCGTTTCGGAAGATTACTTCCACGGCCGACCAACGGCAGTCGATCAACTTACTGGTCAATCGGGCGGCGATAACATGGCAGAAAGTAATCCAGACCGTCCGAAACACGATCCCGAACTTCCGGGAGCGATTGAGACATCCGGATCTGGACTGGATCCGCATATCTCGATGGAACATGCGATGTCACAAGTCGATCGTATCAGCGATGCACGTTCGATGGCGACGGCTGAAGTCGAAGCCGTCATTCAAAACACGGCTGACGGTGAATCGTACGTCAATGTCTTGATGATGAATCTTGCACTCGATGAGTTGAACTGATGCGAGGTAAACTTCGACTTTATATCGGAGCCGCACCGGGTGTTGGTAAAACGTATAAAATGTTGGCAGACGCAAGAGCCCGACAGCAAGAAGGGGTCTCGGTCATCATTGGATTGATTGAGACACATGGACGGAGAGAAACAGAGGCGATGATTGGCGATTTGCCAATCGTCCCTCTTCTTTCGCTATTTTATAAAGGACACGAACTGAAAGAGTTAGACGTCGAGACCATCTTATTGCTTCATCCTGATATCGTCCTCGTTGATGAGTTGGCTCATACGAATGCCCCAGGCTCAGTGCGGGCAAAGCGATACCAGGACGTGCAGGTGTTGTTAGAGAACGGAATCGATGTATATGCGGCCGTGAATATTCAGCATTTTGAGAGTCTACTGTTGACCGTGAAAGGCATCACCGGCGTAGAGGTAAGAGAACGGATTCCAGATCTGTTCCTCAATCAGGCTGATGAAATTCTGCTCGTCGATGTGACACCGCAGACGTTACAAGAGCGGATGAGACAAGGGAAGATTTATCGACCGGACAAAATTGAACAAAGTCTGTCGTCATTTTTTACGCTGACCAATCTATCGAGTCTGCGTGAGATTGCGCTTCGACAAGTAGCGGATGAAGTCGATGATCAAGTCTATCGAACCCGAAAAAATGTGGTGTCTGATCCGACGCTCCTCCAAGAGCGGATCATGGTCTGTATTCAGCTCAATGACAATGCGAGACATTTGATTTATCGAGGATTTCGCATGGCAAGTCGACTCAAAGCGAAACTTTATATCTTGTCTGTCCTCCATGGTGAGGAGAGAAAATTGACACCTGAGCAGACTGCCATTCTAAAAGAAGTTCGAGAGCAAGGTGCATCATTCCAGGCAGAAGTGATTGTCTTGAATGTACCGAGGAAAGAACTAACGAAGAGTTTAACGACTGCGGCACGAGAAAAACGCATTACCCAATTGATTCTTGGACAATCAGCACGGACACGCTGGCAAGAAGTCATGCGCGGGTCGATTGTGAATGTCATCATGCGGGAATTGAAGCAGGTGGACATCCATATCGTCTCGGATCAAACGTGACAGGTGTGACGGGTCGTATGAACGGGAAGAGTGAATCATGCGAACAAAGGAGGGGTTTTATGAAATATTTAGTCACAGGAGCAACGGGGAAACTCGGCTCGAAAATTGTAGAGCAACTACTCAAGTCGATTGATGCGAGTGAGCTCGCTGTCAGTGTACGGAATCCGGAGAAGGCGGCGTCACTCAAAGAACGTGGCGTTGATGTGCGACACGGTGATTTTGATCAGCCGGACACACTCGATGAAGCGTTCAAAGGTGTCGAGCGTCTATTGATCATCTCGGCAGATGGCGATAACGATACGCGCATTCGTCAACATACGAACGCGGTCGAGGCAGCGAAACGGGCAGGTGTCTCATTCATTGCCTACACGAGTCTCGCTGATGCGACAGACAGTGAAAACTTGATGGCACCCCCACATGTCGTCACAGAGGAAGCGATTGTCGAGTCCGGTATTCCGTATGCGTTCTTACGAAACAACTGGTACTTAGAGAACGAGTTATCAAGCATTCAAGCGGTGATTGACGGGGCACCATGGATCACGGCGGCTCGAGATGGGAAAGTCGGATGGGCACTGCAACAAGATTACGCGGAAGCCGCTGCGAATGTACTGTTGAAAGAACAACAGGACAATGCGGTCTATGAACTATCAGGACCACTTCATACCCAGCAAGATCTTGTAGACGCGCTCAGTGAAGTGTTAGGTCGTGAAGTGATGATGCAGGAGTTGAGTCTCGAGGCGTATGAAGAGACGATGCGCGGGGCTGGATTGCCGGAAGAAGTCGTTGCGATTCTTGCGGGGATTCAAAGAAGTATTCGCCAGGGTACGCTTGAAATTCATGAGAGTGACTTCGAACCGGTTCTCGGACGCCCGGTCACACCTCTTCAAGACGGAATTCGTCAATTGCTCGACCGATAAGGAAAATGCCCTCGACCACTTGGTCGAGGGCATTTGCGTTAGGCGCGAGTAGCGTGATCCTCGAGTTGAGTCGTCACGTCTTCAAGTGAATTCGCTGTTAGAGCGAGACGGTCCGACATCGAACTGAGTTCTTTTTGGATGGCGACTTGCTCTTCCGTCGCTGCGGCAACATGGTGAATCTGTTGTTGGAGTTCATTCGCCGCATATTTCGTCGACTCAAGACGTGTTTCGAGTGCCTCCATCTGTGTCGTGACCCGTTGGCGTGTTTCTTGAATCGAAGCGATTTGTTCGTCGATTTCTGAAACATCTTCTGTAAGACGATCAAACACCGCCGTCACATCGTTCGTGACCGTTTGACAGTTTTCGGTCGCTTGTTTGAAAAGATGCGCTGATTTGGATACGATAGTCGTATCTTCCATCAATCCACCGAGGACGCGGGTCATCTCGGATGCATATTCACGCGATTGGACAGCGAGTTTCCCGACTTCGGAGGCGACGACGGCGAACCCTCGTCCAGCCTCACCAGCACGAGCCGCTTCAATGGATGCGTTCAAGGCGAGCATATTCGTCTGCTCACTGATGGAACCGACTTGTTGCAAAATTCCTTGGATTTCGGTTGAACGATTCGACATCGTCGCGACAATTCGGTCGAGCTGTTCCGACTCGGTGATGATTTCTTGTACTTTTGCTTCCATCAGTCGCATGTCTTTGTTCCCGGCAAGGGCATCTTTGGCGATACGCGAGGACGCTGCGGCCGTCTGAGCCATTCGTTCTTGAATGAGCGCCGTTAAAGAACGGATTGAGTGAATTTCATCTGCCCCTTGTACCATGGATTCCTGTTGGGATGAAGCATGTGCCACAATCGGGTCGACCGTGACAGCGATTTGCTCACCTGATTCGAGTGACTGGTTAGCAGCGGACTCAAGCTCTTCGGCGTGACTGTTCAAAGATTGAACGAGGGCGCTGACATCATGAATCGCTTGTTGTAACAACTGTCGCGTTTCTTGCTCCTGTGCCTCGACACGTTCCGTCTCTTTGTTACGGAAGTGGATTTGCGTGACAAGCACGACGCTGAGAAGAATCAAATATACGGCATGGACGAGTAGTAAACTGAACGGATAGTCGCTCGTCCCACAAATCATCTCAGGAATGAAAAAGTATCCGACTAGATGTTGCACAGCAAAAATTCCCGCACTATACAAAATCAAATCGATTCGACGCATGAACGACAAAATCGCCAAGACGACAAAAATCGAGAAATGATACTCAACGAGTCCTTGTCCTCCAGCGACAGTCGAGATGCTTGCGAAGGTGAGTGTTAGCATCATCCAATAGGAAAAAGCTAGAGATTCTCGCTTCGAGGTGACGACCATCATCCCAAAGAAGACGATTGGAAGGGCGAACAAGACCCACGTCACGCCGGAGTATACATAACCGTCCGCACCGTTTCGTAGGATCGTATATACATAGGCAAAGTCCGTGAAACGATGTAGCAAATGGACAACAATCGACGTCATCACAATCAATAACGTCGTCAACAACATCAACTGATTTCTTTTGATCAAACTCATCATTCTTTCCTCACATTCTCGTGTTCATTTGTTGTAGCTCTATACATATCGGATGAAGTTGACGGAAGTTAATATAGATTGCACATTCAACGCATAAAAAAAGAGCATATAGCTCCTTTACATAAATTCTTAATTTAAGCCTAACCACTTTTTCACCGGTTCCCGGAAGATATACGTCACGACAATCAAGCCGACGAAGACGAGCGCGGCGATGAAAATCGTAGTGACACTGCCTGAGGCGAGGCTCGCCCCGAGGAAGCTGTAGGCGAACGTACCTGGAATCATGCCGAGCACGGTCGCCGGTACGAAGGCACGGAAGCGAACACGTGAGATTCCGCCGGCATAACTGAGTAAGTCGAAACTGACGAGCGGGATGAGCCGGAGGACAAATACATATAAAAAGCCACGACGCTCCATTTGAGTGAACAGTTTCTCTGACCATGGATAGCGGTCGACATTGATGACCGATCGACCGAAAAAGCGTCCCATCACGTACCCGGTCGTCGCGGCAGCAGTCGCGCCGATGATGATATAGAGGACACCTGGCCACACGCCGAATGCGAGTCCGGCTCCAAGTGACAGCACGGATGTTGGTAAAAATGCGACCGGACCGATGGCATAAAGGAAAATAAAGAAGAGTGGTCCCCAAAATCCGAATGACAAGACGATGTCCCGGATGTCAGACGGACGCAACTCATAGTGGAAATGGGTGATATAGAACAACGTGCCGAACACGAATAAAAATAGAGTGATTTTTAGCCAACGTGGCATGAGGCGTCCCTCCTTTTTTCTAAGCATACCGTATACTCGGCTCTAGAAAGAAAACGGATGTGCGAAAAAACCGAAGCGTTAGCCTCGGCTTCCTTCATAACGCTGAATCCATTCCTCGACAGTCATCTTCTCGACGAGTTCCCCAACTAAGTCAAACGGGATTCGCTTCACATTATTGAAACGAATACAGCTTTTCCCCATATCCAGTTTCGTCGGGACACGACTCGCATACTCTCGTTCGAACCAGGCGAGTAATTCAGGGTCGGCGTAAATCCCCATATGATAGAGTCCGACATGACGCTTTTGTGCGATCACGCTGATAAAGGGAAGTGGTGTACCGGGTGTGACATGATATCCGGACGGATAGCGGTCAAGCGGTACGACATAATGGATGCCATGTCCGTCTGTCGTCTTTTCATATCCGTCAGGTAAATGATCATCGATAACTTCAATCAGATGAATAAATGAATCGAGTCGTTCCTCGTCGACGAGTGTCGTCACGTCCATCATGATTCGCCTCCTCTTAAAATTTTCTCCATTTTCTTTCCTTTTGCCAACTCATCGATGAGTTTGTCCAAATAACGGATCTCACGCATGAGCGGTTCTTCCACGTTCTCGACGCGGACCCCACAGACGACGCCTTTGATGAGGGTGCGGTCTTCGTTGAGACGAGGTGCGGCAGAGAAGAATGTGTCAAAATCAACCCCATCAGCAATTTGACGCTCGAGTCCGAATTCATCATACCCGGTCAACCACTCAATGATGGTGTCGACTTCTTCTTTCGTGCGTCCTTTCCGTTCCGCTTTGGCGACGTAGTGTGGATAGACGCTCGCAAAGCTCGTCGTGTAAATGCGGTGACCCATTGCGCACTCATCTCCTTCTTCATAAAGAATTCTCTTCTTTCATTCTCTCACAAAATCAAGTATGCTTATATCAAATATTTTTGTTGCATTTACAATAAAAAGGAGGTGTCTCAGGATGCATGACCATTTACGAGAGATTGGGATGATTGCACGTGCCCTCGATTCAATCAGCAACATTGAATTTAAGGCACTCGGTTTAGAAAAAGGAAAGTACTTATACGTCGTCAGGATTTTTGAACACCCAGGTATCATTCAAGAGCGGCTGGCAGAGTTGATTAAGGTAGATCGGACGACCGCCGCACGTGCCATCAAGAAACTGGAGCAAGAGGGATGGGTTGAGAGACGGTCAGATTTAGAGAACCAGAAAATCAAACGGTTATACGTGACGCAGAAGGGCGAGGCATTGTACCCGCTCATCATTCGGGAACATGAATATTCTACATCGGTCGCGTTATCAGGACTCGACGAGCAAGAAAGTGAAGAGTTGTTACGCCTCTTGAAAAAAGTACGAAGCAATGTGGAGATAGATTGGGCCGAAGTGAAGAAAGGCAAGCATCGAGAATACTGAGAGGAGCGAGACCACATGATTGAAATCTCGAAGGTGACAGACGTAAAAGCCTTACGTCACATTAGCATCCAGACATTTACGGAGACGTTCGCACGTCACAACACAGAGGAGCATTTGAACGCTTACTTAGAAAAAGCGTACGCGACTGAGCAGTTGAAGCGAGAGTTGGCACACCCTGACTCTCATTTCTACTTTGCGCACGTAGATGGCGAGTTGGCAGGGTATTTGAAAGTGAACGTACGCGATGCTCAATCTGAACCGATGGGCGCCGATACGATTGAAATCGAACGGATTTACGTATTCGAAGCGTTTCAAGGTCACGGGGTGGGGAAAGCGTTATTTACTAAGGCGACTGAATTGGCGAAGGAGCTACACAAGCGAAAGATGTGGCTCGGCGTATGGGAACGTAATGAGAGAGCGATTCGATTCTATCGACGAAACGGGTTCGAACAGACGGGGGTGCACACCTTTTTCATGGGGGAAGATGCACAAAACGACCTCATTTTTATGAGGTCGTTCACGGACTAGAGCCATTCTGACAAGTGATTCAAGTTTGGATAGACGGCATCTGGTTTAACATCGAACTCCTCGAACGGTAAGTCGTTCCGATTGATCCATGCCGCGTGGAAACCAAAGTTTTTCGCCCCGGCGATGTCCCAGCCGTTTGACGATAAGAAGAGCACCTCGTCACGACGAAGACCGGACGTCTTGAACCAGTGCATGTAGGCGGCAGGCGTCGGTTTCGGTTGTTTGATGCCGTCGACGCTGACAACCTCATCGAAAGAATCGGTGAGACCGGCGTTGTGAAGCAGTGCCTCAAGCATCTCGTCCGTTCCGTTTGAGAGAATGACCGTCTTTACGTCATGCAACTGTTTGAGGACCGACTCGACCTCTTCATACGGGGTGAGGTGCGCATACGATGCGATCAGACGTTGTTCGATTTCCTCCGTCGATGTTGCGTCATGGACGGCTAAAGCGTAACGGAGTGCTTCCCGGGTCACTTTATCGAAATCTTCATAACGTCCCATCATGTGGCGCCAAAAGAAATACTCGAGTTGTTTCGTCCGCCATACTTGGCTGATGGCAACTCCTTTTTCAGGGAACTCTTGTTCACAGACATCCTTCACCGAATGGACGTCGAATAATGTGCCATATACGTCAAAGACGATGGCTTTGATAGGTTGTTTCATAAAAACATTCCTCCTTCTGTGTCGTTATACCCGACTTGATCAGAATATAATAGGAGAAAGGGGGTCCGGCATGTATATTCCAAATCAATATTCCGTCAAAGAGCGAGCTGAGATTTACGCATTTCTCCATGCCCATCCGTTCGGTACGATCGTGACGCATGATGGGGACAAACCGATTGCGACACATGTCCCGTTACGATTCGATGAGGCGAACAGTCAGCTGACGACGCATATTGCGAAAGCGAATCCGCAGTGGCGAACGATTGAAAATCAAACCGTTCTCGTCATGTTTCAAGGACCAAACGCTTACGTGTCGGCGTCCTGGTACGGCCATGAGGACGTTTCGACATGGAACTACCAAGCCGTACACGTGTACGGACGTGCGACGATTCTCAATGAGAAAGAATTAGTGGAGGAACTTTCAGGATTGCTCCATGAGCATGAAGGGGAACGCGAGCATGCGGTACGTTGGGAGACGTTATCGGAACCAGTGAAGCGACAAATGAACGGCGTCGTCGGGTTCCGGATTGATATCACCGACATGCAGGCGACGTTCAAGTTAAGTCAAAACCGAAACGACGTGGACCATGAACGGATCGTTTCGGAGCTTGAAAAACAAGATAAACCGATTGCTGACGTCATGCGACGGCATCGAAAGCCCTAAGCAACCTGTCCTAAAACGGCAGGTTTTTTCATATTTCTTTACCGAATAGCGGTTGACATGACTTAAGAGCAGGTCTATACTCATAAATGATAATGATTATCAGTATCGACAAAATACAGAGAAGTTCGAAAAGGAGAAAATCACGTGAACAACACATTCAAGAAATGGTTACATATGTTCATCTTTGTATCGGCATTTGCCCTCATCTTAGCCGGTTGTGGTTCGGAAGAAGCTGAGAACGCTTCCACGAACGAAGGGACGGAAGAATCGGCAGAAGGTTACCCGATCACAATCGAGCACGCATTCGGTGAAACGGTCATCGAAGAGAAACCGGAACGGGTCGCAACAATCTCATGGGGAAACCATGACGTCGCACTCGCCCTCGACGTCGTACCAGTCGGATTCTCGGCTGCGAACTATGGTGTCCAGGACGACAGCGGTATGCTTCCATGGACGGCTGAGAAGTTGAAAGCGCTCGGAGAAGAGAACCCGAACATCTATCAAGACACAGACGGATTGGACTTTGAAGCGATCGCGGATTCAAACCCGGACGTGATCTTGGCAGCCTACTCAGGCATCACGCAAGAAGACTATGACACGCTTAGCCAAATCGCACCGGTCGTGGCTTACAAAGAAACTCCTTGGGTCACATCATGGCAAGACATGGTTCGCTATGACTCACTCGCAATGGGACTTGGTGAAGAAGGCGAACAATTGATCAAAGACACGGAGCAGTTGATCACAGACAAAGCGACAGCCGTTCCTGAGATCGCTGGAAAGAAAGCCGCATTCGTCTCGATGAGCGCGGAAGACCTTTCAAAATTCTATATCTATACGACGGGTGACCCACGTGGTGCCTTCATCGAAGAACTCGGGATGGAGTACCCACAAAATATCTTAGAGGAAGCAGAGAAAACGGATAGCTTCTATCTGGAGCTCAGCAAAGAGAACGCTGACATCTTGAACGACGTCGACATCTTCGTCACATACGGAAATGAAGACACGTTAAAGGCGCTTCAAGCAGACCCGCTCTACAGTAAAGTACCAGCCATTGAACGTGGCTCGGTCGTCTTGATCGAAGATAACACACCACTCGCAGCGGCAGGAACACCGACGCCACTCTCGATTGAATATACGATTGATGAGTACGTTTCACGCGTATCGGATGCCCTTGCGAAAGTGAAATGATGCAAACACAAATCAAACAGATGCACACGCCAAAGCACTTTCCGCTTCTCTTGATCGGAACGCTTGTACTGACGGTGCTGTGCATCTTGGCATCCCTTGCCTTCGGCTCACGAACAGTCGGGTGGAATGAACTGCTGGACGGTTTATTCCGTCCGGCTGTTCAGTCGTATGAGGCAGACATTGTCCGGGAGCGGGTCATTCGGACAATCTTTAGTTTCATGTGTGGCGCAGCACTTGGTGTGGCGGGGGCGCTCATGCAGTCGGTGACGCGTAACCCAATCGCCGATCCGAGCATCCTTGGGGTCAACACGGGAGCAGCGCTCGCCGTCGTCATTGGAATCGCGTTCTTCAATATTTCGACAGCGAGTGCGTTCATCTGGTTCGCGCTCGTCGGGGCGCTATTGACGGCCATTTTCGTTTTCGGTATCGGTTCGCTTGGAAGAGGAGGGGCGACCCCGCTCAAACTCGTCTTAGCGGGAGCGGCGACAAGTGCAGCACTATCGTCGCTCGTCATGGCGCTCATGATTCCACGCTCGAACGTCATGGATCAGTTCCGTTTTTGGCAAGTTGGGAGTGTCGGTGCAGGAAATCTGGATTCGATTTATACCTTTTTACCGTTTCTTTTAATCGGTCTCGTGATTGCGGTCGTGACCGCGCCTTCTTTGAACGCACTCGCGCTCGGGGAGGAGATGGCGAAGAGCCTCGGCGTTCGAACAGGCACGTTGAAACTGACCGCCTCGTTTGCCGGCGTGATTTTGTGTGGGGCGGCGACAGCGCTTGCCGGACCGATTGGCTTCATCGGGCTACTCGCACCCCATTTGATTCGCCTCGTGCTCGGTCCGGATCAGCGCTATCTCATGCCGATGTCCGCTTTTGCGGGCGCCATCATCTTAACTTTCTCGGACGTCATCGGACGTTTGCTCGGAAGCCCGGGTGAGCTCGAGGTGGGAATCGTGACGGCGTTTATCGGGGCACCGATCTTGATTCTATTGACAATGAAAGTGAAAGTAAGAGGACTATGATGCAACCAGCGATTGAACAAATCAGACAAGGTCGCATGAAGCGACGCCGTCGTTATGTCGGGATGACGCTTCTTTTGACCATCATAGCGGTAGTATTGAGCGGGTTAATGCTCATGTTGGGCAATACGATTTATCCGATTCAGGATGTCATCCGTGTCTTGCTCGGGGAAGACGTAAAAGGGGCGACGTTCGCCGTTGAAGTGTTGCGTTTACCACGTATGCTTGCTGGTGTCTTTGCCGGTGCAGCATTTGGTGCCGCGGGAACGATTTTCCAAACGATGCTTCGAAATCCGCTCGCTAACCCGAATGTCATCGGAATCACGACCGGTTCGAGTGCGGCGGCTGTCTTTTGTATCGTCGTCCTCCAGTCGAGTGAAGCGGTCATCTCGATTGCCTCGATTATCGGAGGACTCGTCACCGTGCTCGTCATCTATTTCCTATCCAAAGGTGCCGCGTTCTCCATTGGTCGTCTCGTATTAGTGGGGATTGGGATTCAAGCGATGCTCACAGCCGTCATCAACTATTTACTGCTCATCAGCCGACAAAACGATGTCGCGATGGCGATGCGATGGTTGACAGGAAGTTTAAATGGGGCGAAACTTGAAGAGTTGCCGCCTTTAATGATTACAGTTCTCATCTGTTTACCGATTGTCCTGTTGCTCACTCGTCAGCTCGAAATGCTTGAGCTCGGGGAAATGGCGGCGACAGGGTTAGGCATCAATACGAACCAGACTAGACTTTTACTAATCGTGGCGGCGGTATTCATGCTCGCTCTCGCGACTGCGACGACGGGACCAATTGCCTTCATTGCCTTCTTGGCAGGACCGATTGCTAAACGGCTCGTCGGGACGAGCCACGCCGGAATCTTGCCGGCAGCGCTTGTCGGCATCATCTTAGTGCTCGCGGCCGACCTCGTCGGACAATTCGCCTTCACGGCACGCTATCCGGTCGGTGTCATCACCGGCATCATCGGCGCGCCTTATCTCTTATACTTGTTGATTCGGATGAACCAGAAAGGGGACTTCTAAATGGCATCCATTATGAAAGTGGACCATCTCACCTCAGGATACGAGGACAAGATGATTTTGAACGATATCAGCCTTGAAATTCCGAGCAATCAAATCAGCATCATCATCGGTGCGAACGGTTGTGGGAAGTCGACGCTACTGAAGACGATGGCACGCCTTATCAAACCGAGTGCCGGTCAAGTGACGCTTTACGATAAGCCGATTTCGAAGATGGCACCGAAAAAATTAGCGCGTGTCCTTGGGATGTTGCCACAGTCCCCGGTCGTACCAGAAGGGATCACGGTCGCCGATCTCGTCGGTCGTGGTCGCTACCCGCATCAATCCTTTTTAAAGGGCTGGACGAAAGCCGATTACGAAGCTGTCGCTGAGGCCATGGAGATGATGAATATCACGGAGTTCGCGGACCGTCCCATCGACGAGTTGTCAGGCGGACAGCGGCAACGCGTCTGGATTGCGATGGCACTGGCTCAACAGACAGACGTCCTCTTCTTAGATGAACCGACGACATATCTCGATATCACATACCAGGTCGAGATTCTCGACTTGTTGACGGACTTGAACCGGAAGTATGGGACGACGATTGTCATGGTGCTTCACGATATCAACTTGTCGTCGCGTTATGCGGACTATATCTTCGCGCTCGACAAAGGAAAGTTGATCGCAGAAGGAAAGCCGTCGGACGTCATCACGTGTGATTTGATCCATCGGGTCTTCAACCTTCGCTGTTCGGTCATGTGTGATCCGGTATCCGGTTCACCGTCCGTGATTCCGATTGGTCGCCATCATGTACAGACGGAAAGGGAAGAAACGCCTGTCGCACAGCTTGAATTGGTATAACTACGTATAGACAGTTAAGAAGGGGTGAACGCTCCTTCTTTTTTGTTTATTCATGAAAGCGTTTGTAAAAAAGTCATTGACTTCTATTTGGGCTGGGTGTATGCTAAAAATCCTGCCCAAAATGAGAGGCATGGGGACTGGCATCAGTTCATTCGATATTCGAGAGGAATGACTTAAGATGAACCAACAACAATTAGTCGAGCGCGCACGCCAATTGAAGGACAATGCGTATTCACCATATTCGAAGTTCCGCGTCGGAGCGGCACTTCTCATGAAGGACGGCACGGTCATCGACGGCGTCAACGTCGAGAACGTTTCGTTCGGAGCAACGAACTGTGCAGAGCGCACAGCCATTTTCACAGCGGTCGCAAAAGGATACAAAAAAGGTGACTTCGAAGCGGTTGCCGTGTCTGGGGACACGGAAGACTTCTTGCCACCATGTAGCATCTGCCGCCAGGTCATGGTCGAGTTTGGCGATCCTGACTTCAAAGTACTGCTCACAAACGGCAACGCCGATGTGAAAGAAGTGACGCTTGGGGAGCTCGTCCCACTCGCGTTCACCGATTTGGATATGTGATGTTGAATCCCCTCAGATTTCTGAGGGGTTTTCTTATCCAAAAAAGCGAAAAAATAATCGCGGAATGGCCTGAATGACGTATAGAAGAAGTTCTGAGAAATCAAGGGCTGCAATTCCATACGACCATCCCTCTTCCTCACGGGAGGTGACTACTTTTCCACGCACAGGTCGCAACCGTCCTTTCCATCGAATCGGGAGGGCGGTCGCGCTGTCCACATCTGGGTGATTCATGACACGCATATGCAAGCGAGGATCAGGCGTATTTCCGGAACGTCCACAGCGTCCAATCAACTGTTTTGTTTTGACCGTATCGCCTACATTCACGCCAATCGAATCATTTTCGAGATGGGCGAGAAGGCTATATTCATCGTTTGAATGTTGAATGATGACGTGATTGCCGAATGGATGATCAGCATTGGGTTCATCTGGTAACCCATCGACTACCTGATAAACCGTACCGTCTAGTGGGGACAGGATTTGTTCTCCGAACGCATACGAGCCATCGATTCCTATTTTTCTACGATTGTAAGGTTGCTGATTTTTTGTTTTCAAAAAGTCATAGCCATCACGTTTCTTTCGAATCGGTTCATGAAGATACATTCCGACGTTCGCCCCTTCTGAGACGACGAACCATTGTTCTTTGAATGGGAGATGGTACTTGTTTTTCGTAGAAGGATTAGTCTCTTTGGAAGAGGATGAGACCGTCAGTTGGATGGATTCAATCTGATTCAAGCGATTGAATTGAACGGACAATAATTTTTCTTTTCGAAAATCCGACCATATTACATATCGATTCCCATTCAACACCATCTCATTGATTAGACGATAGCGCCGAATTCCATGATGAAACGAAGACGCTTCGTGATGAAACGTGTCCATGGAATAATGAGATTTGCACGAATCGGTCATTTGATGATAAATGTCATCGAATTGACCGTCTTTGAAGGATTGGATGAATTGTTTGTTCTCGTGACGCATATCTATACCGCCTTTGTTGATGATTGATTGGTCTTTTATACGGATGTAGAAACATAGATGTTTCGTCATTCATAAAAAATCATAATATAATGGGCATAAATGAGGAGTGATGTGAATGTATACAATTCCATACGAGGAAGCTCGAGAAAAGTTTGAATACATTCTTGAGCAAGCATGCGAAGACGGTGAGACAATCGTTGTTTCTAGAAAGAATGGGAGACATGCTGTTATCATGTCTGAACGAGAATATAATGGTTTGTTAGAAACCATTTACCTGACGAGCAGTCCTAAAAATGCTGAGCGTCTATTCGAATCCACAAAGCAGTTTGAATAACATAAGTCTGTAAATGTTGAAGCATATAATTTTGAAGTTCAAAACACCAGTGAATTGTTGGATTCACTGGTGTTTTGTTAAGCATACAAATTCATTAAACGTTCCGCATGCTCTTTTATCATCTCCCGCAACTGCTCTGGTGCTTTCACCTCAACTTCCGCTCCAGCCCTCAACAACTGCCTCGATAAAAACGGTAGCTCTTCTTCAGGTACATCCCACTCATTCAACTCATCGATAGCGGGTAATACATCTTCAAGAAGACGACGACCGAGTGGGGTGAGTTCGAGATGAACGGTCACACCGATTCGTTCGTCACTCTCCTTGAGCAAGGTCACCAAATCCTCGGACTCGAACGATTCCTCGAGCATTTGGACCGCTTCGATGCGATCAATCCGATATTGACGGAATCCGAGTTCGGAGAGCCCGAAGACATACCACTTTAAGTCAAGAAGTGCCATACCGACCGGTGCGATGGGGAACGTACGTGATCCATTCGTCGATCGATACGTCATCTCTATCTTGTTTTTGCGCTCGATTGCCCGGTAAATGTATTTTGTGAACGGTGCTTTTGGAATTTGTTTGTTTCCGAGCCAGAGAATGTTTCGCTCCAATCGCTGAATTTTCGTCTCTACGTCATGTGGTAACTCGTTCACGTACCAATCAGACAACGTACTTCGGATGTCCCCGAACGGCACATCAGGGATGTGTTCCATCCATTTGAGTGTGAGATAAAGGGCGACGGCTTCTTGTTCGCGTAGGTGGAGCGGTGGCAATAAGCGGTTCGGTAACATTTCATAGCCGCCCCCGGTTCCAGACACACTCCAAATCGGATAACCGAGTTCTTCGAGCGAGAGCATATCCCGTTGAATCGTCCGAATGGAGGCGCCTGTCTCTTGGGCCAGTTCTTCCGCCGTGAAACGTCGTCCGCGATTGAGTAGCCGAATCAGTTGCAAGTGTCGCTTTTTCATATCTACCATTCCCGTCATCTTTTGTCGTGTTTGTTCGTTAAGATGAATGTATCACGAATCAAGGAGGAACACATGATGCCGAATGTGGTGTTGTACATTGCGATGAGTTTAGACGGAAAGATTGCCCGGTCGAACGACCAACTCGATTGGTTGTTCGCGGTAGAGGGGGACGGGGACAACGGCTATGCTGATTTTTTCAAGACCGTTGGTGCTGTCATCATGGGACGGAAGACGTATGAGGAAGTATTGACGTTGGAACAGGGAGCTTATCCGTATCCAGACATCCCGAACTATATTTTGACGCGTCAGCCTGAACGTGAGGCAGAGCATGTCATATTCACGGACGAACCAATTGAAGAACTGATTCATCGATTGAAAGGAGAAGTCGATCAAGACATTTGGCTCATCGGCGGGGGAGAAGTCATCAAAGAAGCGATGGAGCATGACTTGATTGACCGGTATGAGATTGCGATTGCGCCAATCGTTTTAGGCGAAGGAATCCCTCTCTTCCCGGAAGGCACGAAAGAAACGAAACTTCGACTGACAGGTCAACGCGCATCCGGTCAGTTCATCATGGCGACATATGAGAGTTAAAAAATCGAGTCCTCATTCGGACTCGATTTTTTTATTGAAGAAACCATTTACTTCTAAAGTAAAAATATTCTTTCAAATAAATAATAAAAACCTTAAAATGTTAGTAAAAGATGCTAATTGGATATAAGAAGAGAATAGTTCTGATATGACGGATACCGAGGGGATCAACGTATGTTCATTAGTCTAATCGCCAATTCTTGTATTTCTTTTACCGGAATCTATTTCATTTCTAAAATTGTAAGTTATCATACAGTGCACGTATATTTGAAGAACGTATTAATTGGTGTTTTATCGGGATTGTTAGGGATTTTTTTAATTACACAGGGAGTATTGTTTGAAGACGTTGTGAAGATTGATTTTCGTTTTCTCGTTCTCGTACTGCTTGGGTTGTATAGATTGGTGTCCCCACTATTTATTGCGGCGACAATGATTTCAGTTTATCGATTTAGCTACGGGGTTGATTTTCAATCGATTGTGGCATGCATTGCAATTTTTATGATTGTCATCGGCATCATCTTGACGTATCAAATTGTTGCGCTTGAGCGAAAGTTATTTTCATTTGGTCTCGTATTAAACGGATTGGCAAGCATCATCGCAGGAATCGCCATTTATACAAACGGAGGTTTCACATCATATGCGGCCAGCGTCGCATTATTGGTCATGTGTATTAGCTTTCCGATTGGGTTATTGATCACTGTTTTAAACATTGATTTGTATCTCATCAACCACCGTGTCAAAGAGTATAAAATATCGGCTGAAACCGATCATTTGACGGGGCTTGCGAATCGTAGAGCATGGGAGATGCAAATGAAGAAAATCAAAGAACGTTACGACACATGTAACGTGTTAATTTTAGATATCGATCACTTCAAACAGATTAATGATCAATATGGTCACGCAAACGGTGATGAGATTTTGAAGCAGTTCTCGGAACTCTTGCATCGTGAAACGAGGGATCATGACATTAAAGCACGAATCGGTGGAGAGGAGTTCGGTATTTTGATACCGATGCTTTCGCAATCCGAGGTGATTGGAGTGGCGGAGCGAATCCGGAATAGTATTTCAAAACATGCATTCAAATTACTGGATCAGCAAGTCATTCATATATCGGTCTCGATTGGCATCGCCAATGGAAAAAGTGCGCTGCTTCATGAAATGGTTCATCTGGCAGATGACTGTTTGTACCATGCGAAGAATCAAGGCAGAAATCGTACCCACATCCATGGAGGTGTAGAATACGTCCAATGAAAAAATTACGTAAAAGCGCATCGATCACTTTTGATCAGATGCGCTTTTTGGGTAGGTTCAACAGGACGGGGCAATCAGTCCATATGAGGTTCCCATACATCAGAAAAGTTGTGAACCGGTTGGACACCCTCTAACGTACGGAATTCATAATCTCGTTCTTTCGCATAACGAATGATTGTATCGAGTGCTTTCGGTGTCATCGAGTGATCGTGTGCGAGAATGATTGAGGCAACCTGTGCGGCGCGATTCGCCTCGAGTCGGTCGAACACGCGCTGCTCGACACGAGCATTGTCTTTCTTATACACATGGTCGAGACTACCGACGTTCCAGTCCCAAATCTCAAAACCGGCATCGGTCATCGCCTGCCAGTGTGCGGGTGACATGCCGGCGTCGCTCCCATAAATGGTGCGGGCCATGTTCGTATGAATGCCGGTCACTTCATAGATAAGTGCTTGTACTTCCTGCATCTGACGCACGGCCGTCAACGGTGTTTCATAAAATTCATCCCGGTCGTGTCGCATCCCGTGTAAGGCAATCAAATGACCTTCCGCAATGATGCGGTGAAGCAGATGCTCATTTTCTTCGATGTTTTTTCCGAGGATGAAGAAGGTTGCCTTCACTTGATGTTTCTTCAAGACATCGAGTAGCTTTCCCGTTTTCCAGTTCGGTCCATCATCGAGCGTCAAATAGATGAGACTCGGGTCGTTATAGGCCTTCGGCTCCGGGATCGCAGCCTGTGACAAAGACCCAATCAGTAGAAAGATCGACATGAGTAAAAGAACGCGTTTCATCATTCCATTCAAAACTCCCTCAAATCAAAACCAAGCGACATGTGATACATACTTTATCATATGTTGGAGACATCAAGACGATAAATCTGTTCGTCAAGTTCTGTCGTGAGATAGGTGAAGTTCAATTTCTTCAATAGCGCGATGGATGCCACGTTCGTCTTGAGGACACCGGCTTTGAACGCTTCTGCTCCTTGGTCGGCCAAGTGACGAATCAATCCCGACATCACTTCAAATGCATAGCCTTGCCGAGCGCGCGTAGGGGTAATCGTGTAGCCGATCCAATACGTCATACCTTCTTGCTGGATATACACGTCCCCAATCAATTCATCGGTCGCTTGGTCGATGATGGCGAGTTGCATGCCGTGTTGAAGTGATTGTGCGCCGAGTAGGGCGTTCTCGTATTCTTCAAAGCTGAGTCCTTTGAATGACTGATCTTTCATCCAATCCAAGTCATTCCGGTAAATCATGAATGATTCGATGTCTTGGCGTTCGAATGGGCGGATGAGGCAGCGGGTTGTCGTGAGCATAATCGTCATATCACTCACACCATCTTCTTCTCTTTTTTGAATAGACCGACCAATAACAACGCCAGACCACTTAAGAAAATCACAGGGAAAATAAACCACATGATGAGTGCGGCCCATCCGTTCTGTACACTGATTGCGTACGAGAGTCCGATTGAAAACGCTAAGGCAGGGGAGATAGGAATCATAAGAGCGATTCCCCATATTTTCAATTTTGTGTTTCGTGCTTCGCCTGTACTGAACCAATACGCCACGAATGCACCAAGAGCAGCAATGAGATATCCGATTGCAATCGCCATTTAATCAATCCCTTCTTAAAAATATCGACAGTCTAACCTCGTCCTTACTTTCCATATACGTTAAGAAATCTCCTGTCACGATTCAAAAAACCGAGCCCTCGAAGGACTCGGTTTGTCATTATACATGCTTCCGCTGAAACGTTGAAATGGCTTCATATTCCTCAGACAAATGGCGCGATAAGCGAATGTAAATCGGCAAAAGTTCGCGATACACATTCGTCGATTCCATGTTCGGTGTATGCTCATGGGTCACTTGTGAAACTTCTTGGAACTCCTCGATATCCCCGAAAGCGTATTCCCCGAGCATGACTGCCCCGAGACATGAACTCTCATGACTCTCCGGCACGACGACCGGTGTATCAAAGATGTCTGCCATCATCTGACGCCAAAGGCTCGACTGGGCAAAACCACCGGTCGCATGGATGCGGTTCGGGGCGCCCGTCAATTCATCGAGTGCGAGCATGACCGTATAGAGGTTAAAGATGACCCCTTCCAATACGGCGCGGATAAAGTGTTCCCGTTTATGGTGAATGCTGAGTCCGAAGAATGAACCGCGAGCGTTCGAATCCCAGAGCGGAGCCCGTTCACCCATCAAATACGGATGGAACAACAGTCCGTCTGCACCCGGTTTGACCGTTTCGGCGATTCGCGTCAACACATCGTATGCATCGATGCCGAGCCGTTTCGCCGTCTCAACCTCACTTGCTGCGAACTCGTCACGGAGCCAGCGGAGAATGATGCCGCCGTTATTGACTGGTCCACCGATTACCCAATGCTTGTCCGTCAGCGCATAACAAAAGATACGACCTTTTGGATCTTCGACCGGTTCCGAGACGACTGTCCGGATGGCGCCGCTCGTCCCAATCGTAACGGCGACGACACCTTGTTCGAAAGCACCGACCCCGAGGTTCGAGAGCACGCCGTCGCTTGCCCCGATGACGAGTGGGAAGTCCCAGCCGAGCGTCTCGGTCACCTCAGGTGTCACCGGTAAAATCTCTGTCGTCGGTACGAGTTCAGATAAACGATCTGGTGTCACACCGGCGACTTCAAGTGCTTCCGTGTCCCAGTCTCGTTGTTTTAAATTGAATAGCCCGGTCGCCGAGGCGATGGAGTGGTCAACGACGAAGCGACCCGTCAAGCGATAGAAGACATACTCTTTGATGGAGACGAACTTGTCTGCTTGCTTGAAGACGTCAGGATGCTCTTTTTTCAACCAGCGCAGTTTCGACAGCGGTGCCATCGGATGGACCGGGGTGCCCGTGCGCATATGGAGCGCACTCGCATCCACATCGCGTTTGATTTCTTGCGTATATGGATTCGCGCGACTGTCGGCCCACGTGATGCTGTTCGTGAGCGGACGTCCTGATGCATCGAGTGCAATCAAGCTGTGCATCGCCGAGCTGAACGATGCGAAGCGAATCGGACCGTCCGCTTTGGCGCGGACCGCCGAGACGGCTTCGAGCACGGCCCCATAGATGACGACCGGGTCTTGCTCGGCCGTCTCCGTATCAGGCGTGAGAAGCGGATACAACACGTTATGTACCGCCAGTTGTTGATGACCGTTGAACAGGACGGCTTTCGTACTCGTCGTCCCGATATCGACCCCAATCGTAAACACACAATCACTTCCTAACTTAGATGATAAATAGGCTAATCAAGAACACGACGGCAAAGCCGGTGAGTCCGATAATCGTTTCCATGATTGTCCATGACTTGAGCGTGTCTTTCACGTCGAGACCGAAGTAACGGTTTACGAGCCAGAAGCCTGAGTCGTTGACGTGCGAGAGGACGGTCGCCCCTGAAGCGATGGCGATGACAATCAAACCGAGTGCCGCGCCCGTGATGTTTTGAATTTCGAGTAGCGGTGTGATGAGTCCTGCTGCTGTGACCATCGAGACCGTTGCCGACCCTTGGGCGACACGGACGACCGTCGCGATCAAGAAGGCGAGGACGATTGCCGGCAGTGGTGAACCAGCCATCATTTCACCGAGGACGTCACCGACACCTGAGTCGATGAGGACTTGTTTGAACACACCGCCGGCCCCTGTGACAAGGATGATGATTCCGGCTGGTTCGAGTGCTTTCGTTGCAATTTCTTGTACTTCGTCACGTGAATACCCACGGCGTGTCCCGAGGAAGACGAATGTGAGGAGCGTCGCGATCGTCAAGGCGACGAACGGGTGTCCGAGGAACGTCAAGAAATCACGGACGGCGTTACCTTCATCCAAGAGAACCGCCGAGAGCGTGTTCGCCAAGATCAAGACGAGAGGGATCAAGATGAGCGACAAGATCATTTTGAAGCTTGGTAGTTCTTTCGATGTGTCGATTTCTTTGAATTCCATGTAATCCGGAATCGTCACATGAATCTTCTTAGCAATATACTTCCCAAAAACAGGACCGGCTAAAATCATGGCTGGAATCCCGGCGATGACACCGAACAAGATGACCCAACCGAGGTCGGCACCAATCAAGTTCGCGACAGCGATCGGACCAGGTGTCGGTGGGATAAAGCTGTGTGTGACTGCGAGACCCGCAAGGAGCGGAATCCCATAGTAAAGAAGCGAACGTCCCGTCTTTTTGGCGAGACCGTATACGATTGGGACGAGAATGATAAAGCCGACATCAAAGAAGACCGGGACGGCGACGATGAATCCGGTGATCCCGAGCGCCCATTGCGCCTTGTCTTCTCCGAACTTACTGACGAGTGTCTGGGCGAGGCGTTCCGCGCCACCCGATACTTCAAGCATCTTTCCGAACATAGCGCCGAGACCGACGACGACGGCGACGAAGCCGAGCGTTCCGCCCATCCCGTTTTGGATGGAGGCAATGACATCCCCGAGTGGCATGCCAGCTGCGACCCCGACGATTAAACTGACAAGTAACAACGAAACGAATGCATGAAGCTTTGTGCGAATGACCAAAAATAAGAGCAAGAAGATCCCGGCTAAGGCGATCAAAATAAGTGTTGAGCCAGACATTGAGTATTCCCCCTAAATTCCGAATATGTAACCGTTTACAGTTTTTGACAAAGGAAAAGGCCATGTCCCCGTGACCTTTTCCACAGATGTTACTTCTTGACGACCGCGTGCCCACCAAACTCGTTGCGGAGCGCGGCGACGACTTTTCCTGAGAACGTGTCGTCTTCGAGTGAACGATAGCGCATCATGAGCGACAGGGCGATGACCGGTGCAGCGGCTTGAAGGTCGAGTGCCGTCTCGATCGTCCATTTACCTTCACCGGATGAATGCATGACCCCGCGAATCTCATCTAGCTTCGCATCTTTCTTGAAGGCATTCTCCGTGAGTTCCATGAGCCATGATCGGACGACCGACCCGTGATTCCATACGCGAGCGACTTGTTCATAGTCGTAATCGAACGGGCTCTTCTCCAAGATATCGAATCCTTCGGCAATCGCCTGCATCATCCCATACTCGATGCCGTTATGGATCATCTTCAAGAAATGACCGCTTCCGGCAGGACCCGTATACAAGTAGCCGTTCTCGACAGACAAGTCTTTAAAGATTGGTTCAATTGTCGGCCACGCATCCGCGTCACCCCCGACCATCGTACAGGCACCGTTCCGCGCCCCGTCCGTCCCACCGCTCGTTCCGCAGTCGAAGAACTTGATGTCCTTTTCGGCGAACTGTTCGGCGCGCGCGACCGAGAGCTTGTAATTCGAGTTTCCCCCGTCGATCACGATGTCGCCCGGTTCGAGTCGCTCATACAATTCGGCAAGCACGGATTCTGTGACGTCTCCGGCAGGGACCATCGCCCAGATGATGCGTGGCGTCGACAACTTGCTCACGACATCCTCAAGTGTCGGCACAATCGTAAAGGCGTCCGATGTGACGTCCCCGACGTCCGTCCCGATGACCGTGTGTCCGTGGTCGCTCAAGTTGAGTGCCAAGTTGTAACCCATCTTACCTAAACCAATCAAACCAATTTCCATATTGTCACCCCTGAAAAAGAATTTTTTTCCGTCTCTGCATTCATCATATCAAAATAAATTCGATTTACAAGTGTAATTGTGGAATTTTTTTCTTTTTTGAACAAGAAAAGACCTCCATGACGGAGGCCGATTGCATCAACTTGAGGATGCTTTCTTATATTGTTGGAAGAAGACTTCGATTTCTTCCGCCGGCAAAGGACGATTGTAGAAATATCCTTGTGCCTGGTTACATGATTCAGCTTTCAGAAAAGCGACTTGGTTCTCGGTTTCGACCCCTTCCGCGATGACGTTCAAATCGAGTTCGTGCGCCATCCGGATAATCGTTTTGACGAGCGCTGCGTCTTTCTCGTCGCTCTCGATATTTTTCGTGAAGTGCTGGTCGATCTTGAGTGTATCGATCGGGAACAGCTTCAAATAGCTGAGGGAGGAATAGCCGGTTCCGAAATCGTCGATGGAAAGATGGACCCCGAGGGCGACGAGTTCATGCATCGTCTCGATGGCCCGGTCTGCACTTTGGATGACACTCTCGGTCAATTCGAGCTCTAAATATTGTGCGTCAAGATTGGATGCGGCGAGGGCACGACTGACGACCTCTGGTAAATCTTTTTGTGCAAACTGAACGGCCGAGATGTTGACGGCGACCCGGAACGGGGGAATGCCCGCATCTTGCCACGCCTTGTTTTGACGACACGCCTCATTTAAAACAAACTCGCCGAGACGATGGATACTCCCTGTTTCCTCAGCAATCGGAATAAACTCACCAGGTGAAATCATCCCGAGGTCTGGGTGTTGCCAACGAACGAGCGCTTCCATGCCAATTAACGTTTCCGTCTCCAGTTGGATTTGCGGTTGATAGTGTACGGTGAACTCACCGCGCCCAACGCCTTTCCGTAGTGCCATGGATAAGTTGGAGCGACGGGATACTGACTCGTTCAATTCGTTCGTGAAGAACTGATACCCGTTCTTACCGTCCGCCTTCGCCCGATACATGGCGATATCAGCATTTTTAATCAATTCTTCGGCCGTATCACCATCGGACGGATGGAGGCTGATCCCGATCGAGGCACCTGTGAACACTTCCTCATTCTCGAGTTCGAACGGAGGATGGAGGACGTTGATGAGTTCCTGTGCGCGATGGGCGGCCAAGTTACTCTTCGTATCAGGCGATAAGATGATGAATTCATCCCCACCAAGCCGAGCGAGTGTATCTGTTTTTTGAATCGTCGACTGGATACGGGTCGTCACTTGTTTTAAGAACTGGTCGCCAATCGAATGGCCGAACCGGTCGTTAATGACTTTAAAGTTGTCCAAGTCGATATAGTACAAGGCAAACTGTTCAGATTGAGACTGGCCGAGAAGGGCGTCGAGTCGGTCGCTGAACAGACGGCGGTTTGGAAGACCGGTGAGCGGATCCAAATAAACGAGGTCATTGATTTGTGCCTCGATCCGTTTCCGTTCGCTGATGTCACGGATGATACTACTGAAGAAGATTCCCTTATCCGTCTTCCACGTGCCGAGCGACATCTCAATCGGGACTTCGACACCGTCCTTTCGTAAGCCAATCAGTTCGACCGTTTGACCGATGACACGTTTTTCACCTGTCGCTTCATAGCGACGCATCCCACGTTCATGCGCCTCGCGGAAACGTTCTGGAATGATGGCGACAATCGATTGTCCGACCATTTCTTCGTAAGTGTAGCCGAATAAGTCGGTTGCCCCTTGATTCCATTGGAGAATGACACGAGTATGGTCGGCAACGATAATCGCATCCGAGGCGGATTCGATGATGGATTCGAACTTCATCTCGAGTTCTTCCGACTGTGCCTCGAGTTGTGATGCCGTCCGGAGCGAGATATACATCAAGATGAATAGTGTCATGACGCTCGCTGCGATGACGTAGGCGAGTAGGGTGCTGTCGACGGCATAGCCGCTGACCGGTTTGGCCACACCTTCCATCGGGGTGAAGCGAGCTGCGCCCATCCCGACATAATGCATGCCGGAAACGGCAACCCCAATCAAGACCGAACTGACCAGACGGCGCCAATGGAACCGCGAGACGTTCGGGATATAGAAGAGGATGTACAATCCGACGAGTGACGCGACGAAGGCAACGATGGCAGATGCAATCCACATGACAGGATCATATGTGAGGATGGCGTTCATTTGCATCGCTTCCATCCCGATGTAATGCATGGAGACGACGCCGACGCTAATCAAGAAGGCGCCGAAGACGAGCTGGATGGGTCGTGTTTCCGGATGACTGATTATCCAGAAGGCAAGTCCGGAGGCGACGACGGCCGGCACGATGGATAATAAGACGATGCCGAGATGATACGTCACGTCATCGTTTAGATGAAACGCCAACATGCCGATGAAGTGCATGGCCCAAATGCCGAGGCCGAGACTGAAGGCACCAGCCGCGACCCAACTGAGTCGCGAGGCGTGCTTCGCATATTTCAAACGACTGCTAATATCGAGAGCGACACCGGCAGCGAAGATGGCGACGGCGATGGAAAGAATGACGAGTGGGAAGTTATACGAGCTACTCAGGTGATGTTCGATGAGAAACAGTCCTTTCGATTTCAAATGGTACAAAGAGTGAATGAAAAAGTGCTTTATTAGAGTAGCACACTCATGAATCACGGTTCTTGTCTACTTTTGTAAGGTGGGTCAATCATTTGCATGAATCACACATTGCGGAATTTTTTTCGAAACGGTATCGTTAGATGAAGAAGAGAAAGGGTGATTCTTGATGGAAACGATGAACGGGACGGCCCGCATCCGTGGTGCCTATTCGACACTGAGTAAAAAAGAACAACGCATTGCCGACTATATTTTGAAGCAACCAGAACAAATCATTCATCATACAATCAATCAGGTGGCAGATGATCTCGATGTGGCAGAATCCACTGTGTTTCGTTTTTGTCAGCGTGTCGGATTCAAAGGCTATCAGGCGCTAAAAATCGCACTCGCCTCAGATGTCGTCGCACCGCTCCAAGACATCCATGAAGATATTACCGAGACGGATACGGCGCTCGAAATCGCAGAGAAAATTTTTTCGACGAACGGAAAGACGATTGAGTCGACGCGTCAGATTTTAGAAGGGGTCTCTTTAGAGAAAGCCGTTGAGCTGTTCCTCGGGGCGCGCCGTATCGAATTTTTCGGGAGCGGCGGGTCGGCCGTCGTCGCCCTAGACGCGTATCATAAGTTTGTCAGGAGCGGGCTTCAAGTGAGCGCGATTCTCGAGTCGCATATGCAGCTGATGTCGGCCTCACAATTGACGACCGCAGACGTCGCCGTCGTCATCTCGCATTCCGGTGCCTCGAAAGAGACACTCGATATCGCCAAACTCTTAAAAGAGAAGGGTGTGCCGATGATTGCCATCACCAACTATGCGAAGTCCCCTCTCTCAAAAATCGCGGACGTGTCGCTCTATACCGTGTCTCAAGAGACGGCATTCCGTTCAGAGGCGCTCGCTTCACGCATCGCCGAACTGAGTCTGATCGATGCGTTGTTCACGGCTGTCATGATGCGTCGAGGCGAGGCGGCCCGGGTGTCGCTTCAACAGATGCGTGAGGCGATTTCGATGCGCCGAATCTGAGCGAAATAGGGTTAGTTTCTACAAAAAGGTGGAAATTATAAACCCTGAGAGCAAAGCGAGGCTTAGAGAGAGAAGGTGGACCGATGAACCATATTGATTTTTTATCTTCCGACCACTACAACGAGTTCAAACGGTTGGCACAACGGCTCACGGATCCGGGCAGTACCGGTCGAGAATATTTCGCCGCGCTGTATGTGATTGCGGGAAACACCCATGTTCGTGAACGGTTGCTTCCTTATATGGATTTAGAAGCAGGGAAGATCCGGACCTCGACCATCATCGATGACAATACGTTCGATAAACGAGAATTTGTGCTCACCAAGCTCGTCATCCATCTGTATAACTCAAAAGAATGGGTCCTTCCGACCGAGTTGATTGCCTTGCCGGAAGAAGACTATAAGTTGGCGATGCAAGCAATCACGCTATGCCGCAATGAACAATTTGACGGGGTCACGATCCCGAACGACTGATGACACCCTGTTATGTTGGAAACAGGGTGTTTTTCGTCGAGCCATAGAGGAGGGAATTCCGTGTCACTCACCACATCGATGTTAACCATTTTACTGATGCTCATGTTGCTCATCATGATCACGCCACCGCTCTTGATTTTTTATCTGTGGCGGCGTGACCGGAACCAACGCGAACACTCCGTCCTCCGGAACTTCCCGATTCTCGGAAAGTTGCGCTATATATTTGAGAAGATGGGACCCGAACTTCGGCAATACTTGTTCCTGAATGACAACGAGGCGAAGCCGTTCTCACGGAATGATTATGAGTCGGCCGTCATCGCAGGGAAGTATAAGTCGCGCATCATCGGGTTTGGGTCAGAGCGAGACTTTGAGGCAGGTGGATTTTATCTTCAGAACGCCCTCTACCCGACGAACCGGAACGAGTTACGGATTGACAATTCAACGAAAGTGTCGACATGGGTGTATGAACTCGATGAAGACAATCTGTTCACTCGAAAAGAGCATCTCGTCGAACGCGACATCTCTCCGTACTTATTAACAGAAGAAGATACCATCATCATAGGCGAACAGACGTGCCGGGAACCGTTCTACGTTCGAGGGCTTGTCGGTCAGTCGGCTATGAGTTTCGGGTCGCTCGGAGACAGGGCCATCACAGCGCTTTCGATTGGGCTCGGTCGTGCGGGTGGCACGTGGATAAATACTGGGGAGGGTGGACTATCCGACTATCATTTAAAAGGGAATGTCGACATCATCTGTCAAATCGGACCGGCGCTCTTCGGTGTCCGGGATGAAGATGGGGCGTTTTCGGTGAAAGCGTTCAAACAAAAGAGCACCCTCCCGCAAGTGAAGGCGTTCGAATTGAAGCTCGCGCAGGGAGCGAAGACACGCGGAGGTCATATCGATGGATCAAAAGTGACCGAGGAGATTGCCCGGATTCGTCACGTACGAGTCGGGGAAACGATTGACAGTCCGAACCGCTTCTCTGAATTTCACACCCATACGGAATTGCTGGCGTTTGTCGAGAGGTTACGTGAAATCGGTGGTAAGCCCGTCGGCATCAAGCTTGTGGTCGGGAAGTTGAAAGACATTGACTCGCTCGTCCGAGAGATGGCGAGGTCTCAAATTGTACCTGATTTCATCACCATCGACGGGAGTGAAGGGGGGACGGGTGCGACGTATCAAGAGCTTGCGGATACAGTCGGTTTACCGCTCAAGGCGGCGCTCCCTTACGTGCATATCCTCTTGATCGAGCATGGGTTGCGCGACCGAGTCAAACTGTTCGCCTCGGGGAAACTCATCACGGCGGATAAAGTCGCCATCGCCCTCGCGCTCGGTGCAGACCTCGTCAATATCGCCCGCGGACTCATGTTCAACGTCGGTTGCATCCAGGCGCAGGTTTGCCACACGAATCGCTGTCCGGTCGGTGTCGCAACGACCGATGCGAAACTGCAGCGTGCTCTCGTCGTCGACGAAAAGAGCTATCGGGTGACGAACTATATCATCTCGCTTCGGGAAGGACTATACAATATGGCGGCTGCGGCAGGCGTTCGCTCGCCGACGGAACTGTCACAAGAGCATGTGGTCTATCAGGAACCGGACGGCCGTGTCCGAAGCGGCTATGATTTATCTCACTAGAATGAAGGGAATCTATCAAAACATCCCACGAATCTGCCGATAAAGAAGGCAAACACGTGGGATGTTTTTTTAGCATTTTCATTGTAGAAACTACCAGATACTTGTACAATCATGTAAATGAAAGTCAGAATTTATTATAATCTAACGAAGCATTTGAGTGGAAATGGATGAACCCATTTTTTTCAGCATACGCCGCGCTCTTTGGACGTTGTTTCGAAGACACGGTCAACGCTTTGATCCCGTATCGTGTATCAAGGTCACGCAACTCTTGGATGCGGTCTTTTGACCATTGATCTTTCGCTACGGTCGTGTAGTTGAAGCTTTCCCACATCACGCCATCCACATATGGATACGTATACGTCTTCAATGTCGCAAATCCCCAGTTTTGAATGAGAGAAAGGGAAGGGTGATTGGATTTGATCGTTTTCATGAACTGACTCATCCCGTCACGTTGCGCTTTTAAAATGGTCGGTTGTTCCGAATGCTCGTTATCGATGTTGCCGACGGTATCCAAGAACGCGCCATCCAATCCTTTGGCGACGATTTGTTTCTCCACTTCACGCGTCAACAATTCATGATAGTGAGTTGACGTCATATCGACTAAATAAGAATCCCATTCCGCATAATGAACACGTTGTCCGTTGCGGTGGAAGAAGTCCGACTCGTTCATCTGACTGATGAAATCGACGTTCCAATTGTCCGCTTCCATCGTGTTGATGTAGCCGTACACTTTTGTCCCATATTTCTGTAACTCTTTGATTTGCGCTGCTGTATAATAAACAGGCTCGATGATGACAAGGTCATACTGTTGCATCTTTTTAATTTTGGTCTTTGTCGGCATGTCGTAATAAATCTTGTACGATTCGACGTTTGCGAGCGGATTGCTCGCTTTGGCGACCGCTTGTTGCGGCGTCAAAAACGCCAATCCTACGAGAAATGCACAACAGATGGTCACGATTCGTTTGGCTGAGAAAATACCCATTAAAAAACCCTCCTGATAGTTATCAGAGAGCGGCTGCGGCTATTGCAGACTGGCGATCGGTATCTAAAAAGATCGACGACCCATGTCTTTGCGCCCTTACTTTTCAGTAAGTTTGCCCGTCTCGATATGAAATTTTTGTCGACAATCCATTGAAAGTCCTACTACTAAAATACCACGTAAAGGAATGAGTGACACTATGATTTATACCCAACATCGCACATCCATCAAATGGATCGAAATGATTGTGACTATTTTACTTATCGGCATTTTGGACTATACATTTAGTCTTTCTTTGTCGGATTGGGCGATTGACCCATTAATTTTTTATATTCTCCTGTTTTCTTTACGGTATGGTTTGCTCGGTGCCTTCGTCAGCTTTGCGTTGACGAGTCTCTATCATTTTTCATTCCTTTTGATGGAAGGCTCAGACTTGCTCTTATTCCTTTACGATACGAATGAACTGGCTTGGATTTTGCTACACTTCTTCGTCGCGCTCAGTGCGGGTGTATTCAGTACGTCTTATCGGGAGCGTTATCAGTCGCTCCACATTCGTCAAGAAGAAGTGGTCGATGAGAACGAACAGTTGAAACAGACGATTCAGCAGCTCCAAGAATCACAAGGAGAGATGCGAAAACGGGTCCTTGATTCGACCTATACGCTCTCAAAGATTTATGAGATTGGACTAAAACTCGATCAAGATGCGACCGACTTGGTGCGTGACCATTTGATTGGAACGTTCACGCGTGTCTTCCGTGCTCGTCAACTCGCTTTATATCATGTGGATGCCTCACGGCGCACGCTTCGTCTCCACGTTCGTTCAGGAGAAGTGGAGCGTTTGCCGCAGACGCTCTTTATCGATTCGGAACAAGGGATTTTCGCACGGATGTTCCAATCCAAAAAACCGACGATTCGTTTGGCAGATGAGTTAGATGGACCGCTTCTCGTCGCGCCGATTTGTTATGAAGGCACGGTGAAGGAAGTCTTGGTCGTCCATGAAATCGAGATTCTACGTTTACGTAGCCATGAGATGAATATGATGAAACTCGTCTTGGATTGGACGGGAACGCGTATCGAAAAAGCGGATGCGCTTGAATGGATGCTCGTCAGCGACCAGCTCGTCGACGGGACACATATGTTCCGGATGGAAGCGTTCGAACAAAAAGTGGCCCAACAAGTGCAGCGCCATGAACAATACGGTCAACCGTACAGTACGGTCACGTTACCTATAGAGGGCGTAGACTTGTCATTGATTGAGATGGAATTGATTTTAAGACAGTCGATGCGTGAAATCGACGTCATCGGATATGACGAAGAAGACCGCATCCTTCATTTCCTTCTCCCTGGAACACCGGTCGAATCGGCCGAACGATTTAAGGAACGGATTGAACATGTCTTCTATGTGAAAGGTGGGAAACGCCTATGACCGGATGGATGATTTTACTCTTCTTCCTACTGCATGCGGCGGTCCTCTTCGTCTTGTATCGATTGATCGTACGACCGAAAGTCGATGCGACGGAAAAGGGAGTTTGGCTCTCGATTTTTCTCGTCAGTGCCGTCATCCCGATTGTCGGGGAACTGTTCGGTTTGATGGGGTATGTGATTGCCCGTCGCTTCGCTTCGTCGAAGACGCTTCTCGACTACGATGAGTACATCAACTTTGACACGGTCAACTTGGAGCGCTTGCAGCAGCAGGCGAAAGAAGATTTAGACCTCGTCCCATTGACGGAAGCCCTACAGATGGACGGGAACAAGCGGAAACAATCTATCACACAGCTCATGTCGACACCGCTCATGAATACAGAAGAGTATTTGCACCTAGGTCTTGAACATGAAGATACGGAAACGGTCCATTATGCGGCGACCGTCCGAAACACGTTGTTCGACCGATACGATTTGATGTTAAAACAGCGAATCGCACAAGTGAATCCAGAACGACCGGAGACGATTTATCCGGTAATCGAGACCGGAATCTCGTTCTTAGATAGTGGTCTCTTAGACCAGGATATGCAAATGCGTATTCAGCAACGGATTTTGTTTCACCTCGATCAACTGAGTGAGTATGACGAAACAGATGAGACATACTTACGCACGAAAGCTCGCTTGTCGTTTCGGTCGGGTGACTTGGAAACGGGAGAACGATTGGCTGAGGCGCTCACACTCTATCATCCTGAAGTACCCGATGGATATGTCATGTTGATTGAACATCATATGACGAACGGCGATTGGGCGTCCCTGCGCCCGACGCTTGACCGCCTGCATCAACATCTCGATTTGCAAGACATTCCAGAGGACTATCGCTTTGTCATTCAACAGTTAGAAGGTGCCCATATATGAATAAATCGATTACGACGTATCTCGCGTCTCTGTTCTCTTTACTCATCGCGATGATTGTCGTCGTCCAGTTTTTACGGCTTGACTACGGTCATCGACTCATCCCAAAAGAAGCGCATGAGCCGAAATCCTTTACGACACTCGCGGGTGAGGTGAGAGCGGTGGAGGGAGATCCGGTTCAAATCTACATCCATCAGAACGACGACGATTTGTCGACAGCTGTTTTGAATAACTTTAAATACGCGCTCGACTATGCCAAATTGCCTTATACCTCAATCGAGGCAGAGGCAATCGCATCGATTGAGCCTTCTCCACGACACGTTCTCGTCGTCAGCGGGGAAAATACGAAATCATGGCCGTACGAGACGATTCGGTCGTTCGTTGAAAAAGGTGGACGTCTCTATGTTGCCGGACGATTCATCGATCAAGACTGGGCGGACCTGGTCGGCGTAAGTGATTTCGGGGACTTTAAAGATGGAATCAACGGGTTGATTTTTGAACAAGAAATTTTCCCTGGGTATGTCGACTTGCCTCAAGACTCAGGGTTGTTCGTCCACAGCATCGCTGACGTCGAACTGAAAGAGGAAGCGGACGTCCTCATTTCTGCCAAAAACGAACCGATTCTATGGCAATCTCCTTATGGGAAGGGCGAAGTGATGTTTTGGAATACGACATCGTTGACGGATAAAAACTCACGCGGCTTGATGGTGCAGACGCTATCGATGCTGTTCCCGGCGTTCGTCATGCCGCAAGCCGGCATCAAGGTCGTTCACCTCGACGACTTCCCGGCACCGGTGCCGAATTATTCGAATCCGGTCATCACGAAAGAATATGATTTGTCCATCAAAGAATTCTTCTCGGAGGTTTGGTGGAAAGACATGAAGCAAATCGGTGCTGACTATGACGTCACCTATACCGGTTTCATTATCGGGAGTTATAAAGCGACGAATGAGGAAACGACGGAACAACTCATTGAAAAAATTCGAGCACCGATGCTTGAATACGGTCGCGGCTTACTTCAAACGAATGGGGAGGTCGGGCTACACGGATTCAACCACCAACCGCTCGTCATGGGAGATGAAACCATGGACCCTGAACTCGGCTATACGAGATGGAAAGACCAAGACGCCATGCGTTCGGCCATCGATCGTGTCGTCGAGGCGTTCGACTACTACTTGCCGAATGAGCGAATTCGGAGCTACGTGCCACCATCAAACATCATCGGTCAATCCGGACTCGAAGTGTTGAACGAGAAGTTTCCGAAAGGGTTGATCGTCGCAGGACTCTACAGCGGAGATGCGACGAAAGGAAGTTACATTCAAGAGTTCGGACCTGACCCGGTCTACCCGAACTTGTACGATTTCCCTCGCGTGTCGAGCGGATACAACGAGACACCGGATGACCTATTTGTCGTCATTGACGCCGTCGCCAACTTCGGGCTCGTTTCCCACTTCATTCACCCGGATGACGTGTTAGATGACTATCGCTCGAAAGGGAAAGGGTGGGAGATGATGAAAGAATCGTTTGGGGGTCTATTCCAGACACTCTACGCCAAATATCCACATCTCGAGGGCTTGAGTCAATATGATGCGTATCGGAAATACAAGTTATATCAAGATGCGCAAATCGATGTGGCTTACACGAATGATGCCATCGATATCAATGCCCAACAACTGCCTGTCCCGTCAACGTTACTCGTCCGTGTCCAACCCGGGAAACGTCTCGATACAGGGACATTTGATTTTGGTGAAGTCCAGCCGTTTGATGAGAATGGTACATTGTATCAAGTTGAATTGAGAGACACGTCCGTTCGTCTCCCGATATTGGAGGATCGTCCATGAAAATAGGAATTGTTGTCGAAGGGAGTTATCCATATGTGAGCGGCGGCGTATCGAGCTGGGTTCACATGCTGATGGAACAGATGCCGATGCATGAGTTTGAGATTATCTCGATCATGCCGAACCCGAAGTCAGAAGCCGATTACCGTTACACGTTACCGAAGAACGTCACGGGCGTCACCACGCTCGCCCTTAATCAACGGGCGACACGGAAACGTCGACCGGAAGCGTTATCGGAGTCGGAACGGGAGCGAATCAAGACGTGGATGACATTCGGTCAAGTCGATTCGTCCATCTATCCGATTCTTGAAAATCAAATTGGGACACCGGAACAGTTCTTCTCGAGTCGTCTCTTCTATCAGCTCGTCACGGAGAGCTATCAGGAAGAAGGACAAGCCGGTTCGTTCATCGATTATTTTTGGATGTGGCGCAGTATGTATGCCCCTGTCCTTGATTTGCTTCAAGCCGAATTACCTCAAGTCGACCTCGTGCACGCGGCCTCGACCGGATACGCGGGTCTGATTGCGAGTGCGATGAAAGAACGACAAAACATTCCGTTTCTTTTGACCGAACACGGCATCTATTCCCGTGAGCGAGAAGAAGAACTGTTACAGGCATCTTGGATTCCGTCTGAGTTTCGCTCCCATTGGATTCAGTTCTTCCACCACATTTCCCGGGAAGCGTACCGAAAGGCAGATGACGTCATCACACTCTTTGAACGAAACGGCGAGTTGCAACGTCAGCTCGGGGCACCTATTGAAAAATTGAGCATCATTCCGAACGGGATTGACGTGACGGGCTTATCTGCCCTCGGGCATGTGCCGGGAGCGGATAAACTACGAATCGGTGCCATCGTTCGCGTCGTTCCGATCAAGGACATTAAAACGATGATTTATGCGGCGAAACTGCTACAAGACATGCTCGTCCCGTTCGAACTGACCATTATGGGACCGCTTGATGAGGATAAGGAGTATGCGGCGGAGTGTGAAATGCTCATCCGGCAACTCGAGCTCGAACAGTCCGTCTTGATGGTCGGAAAAGTCGATATTCGACAACACCTTCCCGAATTCGATGTGTGTTTGTTGACGAGTATTTCTGAAGGACAACCCCTCGCCGTACTAGAAGGGATGGCCGCCGGCGTCCCATGGATTGTGACGGACGTTGGGGCCTGTGCGGAACTCGTGAACGGGCGACCGGATGAACCGTTCGGTCCGGCCGGATTCGTCGTCCCGCCGGTCAATCCACGCCGAATCGCAGAGCGTTGCGTCTGGTTCCATCAACATCGTGAGGATGCGCGCCGACTCGGACGAAACGGGCAACAGCGAGTCGAGACGTATTATCGCACCGACCAGTTCATCGATGCATATCTACACTTATATGAAGAGAGGAGAGCGGTATATGGCGGGCATCGGGTTTAAGTTACAACAGTTGTTTCAAGAAGACTACTTCTCCTCGCGAATCAAAGCGTACGCATTTGCCGGTCTCGTCACATCCGGACCATGGCTGATCGTCATCGTCACGATTGCCCTCATGCAGTGGCTGACGAGCTATCTGTCCATCGCCACACTCGAGGAGCGCACGACGTTCAATTTGATCGTCTCTTACAGTTTTATTTTTTCACAAGTCGTTCTCGGCGTGCAGCAACTCGTCGTCACAAGATATTTGGCGGATTGTTTTTATGAGAAACGATATGAAGACATCTTCCCGGCATTCATCGGGATGATGAAGACGACGGTCGCCATCGCGTCGTTGTTGTTCGCCATCTTCCTTACGTTCTCTGAACTTCCTGCTTTATTGAACGCATTGGCATTCGTCCTATTCATGACGGTCAACCTCATTTGGGTACACTTCTTGTTCCTCAGTGCGGCCAAGTTTTATCAGGCGGTCGCTTATAGTTTCGTGGCCGGTGGCATCGTCTCGGTCGCCGCGGTCATCATCACGGATCAATTCTTGATGCAATATTTGACGGAGTCTTACATGAAGAGTTTCGCGTTGACGGCGAGTATGACACTCGGTCTCGTCGTGACGTTGTTCGGCTTGTTCACATCGATGCTCCTTACGTTCCCGAACCGGAGTACGGTCGGTCAATTCTCGTTCTACCGTTATTTTGACCGCTATCCGGCACTCTTTTGGACCAGTTTCCTCTATAACATCGGCATCTGGGTCGGCACATGGATCATCTGGTTTGCAGAAGGAGGAAGTGTCCATCTCGACACGTTCCGCTATCATCCGATCTATGACACAGCCATCTTCCTCTCTTATTTGACGATCATTCCGACGATGACGATTTTCGTCGTGTCCGTCGAGACGCGTTTTTATGAGCGGTATCGTGTGTTTTATGGATACGTGAACGAGGGTGGGACGTATCAACAGATTCAACGGTCGAAGGCAGCGATGCTCCTCGTCTTGCGACAAGAGCTGCAACGACTGTTCCGAAATCAGGGGCTCGTGTCACTCCTCTTTATCCTGTTCGCGGCCGTCTTGTTCCCGCTCCTCGGTCTGTCGCCTGAGATTCGGGACGTCTTTCAGATGACGACGATTGGCGCCTTCTCAAACGCCATGGTGCTCGTTCTCACGCTCGTGTTGCTTTACTTCGAGGATCATCGGGGCGCGGCGTATACATCGGCCCTCTTCATCACAATGAATGCCGGGTTGACGTTCTTCTTGTTACCGCTCGGTCCTGACAGTTACGGTCTTAGTTTTGCGATTGGCTGCACCATTGCGTTCGCCTTCTCGCTCATTCGCTTGATTCGATACGTGTCTGAAATTGATTATCATACGTTTAGCCGAAACGAAACACCTCCACGGACGGATACGTTCCGTCGTGTCGGAGACTGGCTCAATGACCGCTCGGCTTAACAATCGCTGCAGATGGACTTTTAGAAAATGGGGTGAAGCACATGAAAACAATTTTTGTGACAGGTGGCGCGGGGTATATCGGGACACACACGACCGTTCAATTACTTGAGGCAGGATACGAGGTCATTATTTTGGATAACCTGTCCAACAGCCGACAAGAGGCGATTCAGCGAATCGAGATCCTGACGGGGAAGACGGTCACCTTATACGTAGGCGATATTCGAGATCAGGAATTGCTCGATGAAATCTTCTCGACGCACTCGATTCATGCGGTCGTTCACTTTGCCGGTCTAAAGGCAGTCGGCGAATCCGTCAGTCAACCACTTCACTACTATGACAACAACGTGGCCGGGACGCTCGTCTTATTGCGGATGATGGACCAATATGGGATCAAACGCATCGTCTTCAGTTCATCGGCGACCGTTTACGGAATCCCGACCACATCACCGGTCGATGAATCGTTCCCACTCAGTGCGACCAATCCGTATGGACGAACGAAGCTGATGATTGAAGAGATGTTGCGCGACCTCTATACGGCCGATCCATCGTGGTCGATTGCGATTCTTCGCTATTTCAATCCGATTGGTGCTCACGACTCCGGGACAATCGGAGAAGATCCGTTCGATGTCCCGAACAACTTGATGCCATACATCACACAAGTCGCAGCCGGGCGTCTGAAAGAACTTCAAGTGTTCGGAGATGACTATCCGACGCATGACGGGACAGGCGTACGCGACTATATCCATGTCGTGGATTTGGCGCTTGGTCATTTAAAGGCGTTGGAGTATGTAGGGAATCACGTGGGAGTGGAGGCGTTCAATCTCGGGACCGGGAAAGGATACAGCGTCCTCGATTTGCTTCAAACGTTCCAACAGGAGAGCGGACAGACGATTCCTTATCAAATCACGGGTAAGCGAGACGGAGATGTCGCGGCGATTTTTGCCGACCCGCAAAAGTCGAAGGCCATTCTCGGCTGGGAGGTACGACATGACATCGAAGCGATGTGTCGGGACGCCTGGCGTTGGCAATCGAATAATCCTAAAGGATACAGTGAATAAGCTTTATAAGTAGGCGGTCATCACACGATGGCCGTCTCTTTTTGTATTAGAAAGAGTGGTGAACGGGAACACCTAATGGAACATCATTTTACTTAGGAGGGATCGAATGAAAGCCTTGTTTTTGAACTGTACGTTAAAAGGTGGCGACACGACGTCGCATACGGAAGGATTGATTCGTGACATCATCCCGCACTTCGATGCGCTCGATGTTGAATCTGAGATCGTTCGGATCGTGGATTACAACGTCGCGTTCGGTGTGACGGAAGATGAAGGGGATGGGGACGAGTGGCCACAGATTTTTGAGAAAGTGAAGGCCGCGAACATTGTCGTGATCGGGACACCACTCTGGCTCGGGGAGAAGAGTAGCGTCGCCACCCAAGTGATTGAACGTCTATACGGCGGTAGCGGACTGACGAATAAATCGGGACAGGCGATTTACTACAACAAGGTCGGTGGAGTCGTCGTCACGGGGAATGAAGACGGGGCTAAACACGCCTGTGCTTCGATTCTATATGGATTGTCCCACATCGGTTTCACCGTGCCACCGAACGTCGACACATATTGGGTCGGAGAAGCGGGACCGGGTGACTCGTACCTCGATGCTGGACGAGAAAATGAATTCACGAAGTCTCACGGCAAGACGATGGCATATAACCTCGTCCATTTTGCGAGAATGCTTAAAAACCATCCCATTCCGGCAGAAGGGAATACGATGGAATGAATCAAGGTCTCGACCGATGTTGGTCGAGACCTTGGTGATTTACTCTTTCTTCTCCACCGCATGCCCACCGAACTCGTTCCGTAAGGCCGCGACGACCTTGCCCGAGAACGTATCGTCTTGAAGCGAGCGTTGACGCATCATGAGGGAGAGCGCGATGACAGGCGTCGGGACGTCGTACTCGAGTGCCGTCTCGACCGTCCACTTGCCTTCACCGGACGCATACATGACCCCACGGATGTCATCGAGTTTCGCGTCTTTCGAGAAGGCGCTCTCCGTCAGTTCCATGAGCCAAGAGCGAATGACCGAGCCGTGGTTCCATACGCGCGCGACATCTTCATAGTCATAGTCGAACGGACTCTTCTCGAGCACTTCGAACCCTTCGGCAATCGCCTGCATCATCCCATACTCAATCCCATTATGCACCATCTTCAAAAAGTGACCACTCCCACTTGGTCCCGCATACAGATAACCGTGGTCGGTCGAGACGTCTCGGAAGAGCTGTTCGATTTTCCCGAACGCCTCCAAGTCGCCTCCGATCATCGTACACGCTCCGTGACGGGCTCCTTCCATCCCACCACTCGTCCCGACATCGAAGAAATAGATTAGTTTTTCTTTAAAGTGCTCGGAACGTCGCATTGACTCCTTGTAGTTCGAGTTTCCTCCATCGATGACGATGTCACCTGGGGAGAGAAGATTATGCAAGTCGTTCAAGACGTGCTCGGTCACGTCACCCGCCGGCACCATCACCCAGACGACGCGAGGGGCCTGAAGTGTGGAAACGACCTCCTGCAAAGAGGCTTTCGTCTCAAATTGACTCGTCGATACGTTTCCCGGGTCATACCCGACGACACGATGCCTATTGTCTGTCAAATTCAGAGCCAAATTGAGGCCCATTTTACCAAGTCCGATCATACCGATTTCCATTCGTTCCACCCCATTTGTAAGATTTGGTCCTCTATAGGGCATACCCGAAATAACGATTGCTCAAAAGGACAGGTTGCCCGAGATGTAGAATGATATAAGTGCAGAAGTGATGAGAGGAGGGTGGCGATGTTTGAAAGTATGTTTCGACTGGCCGTGGACGTCAGGCATCGATTCAAAGACCATCACATTAACGATTATAGTGCCACACTGGCGTTTTTTTGGTTTTTAGCCATCTTTCCGACATTTTTTGTCCTCTTTGCCGTGATGGCATGGTTTCAAATCGATGATGCGCTTCTCATCGAACAGATTGAGACACTCATTCCCGGTTCAAGTGTCCGTGAGCTGTTATCCATCGTCTATGATGTGAGTGGAAACTTGAACGGCGGACTGTTATCGGTCAGTGCCATCATCGCGTTTTGGTCGGCCTCGAACGGGACGGCACGACTCGTCAAGCTGACGGTGTTCGCATATGGGGAGACGGAAGCGCGTGGCTATATCTTCCGACGGTTGATCGGGTTGCTCGTGATTTTAGCAGGGAGTATCGGGGCGGTCATCTTGATCGTGTTTCATCTATTCGGTCAAGAGTTTGTCGAACTGATTTATGCCCTCTATCCAAAAGTTGAAGAATTCGACCGCTTGTCGACGGTGACGCGTTATACGGTCTCGACCATCATTTTGATTATCGCGTTCTCGCTCTTTTATAAAATCGCGCCACAACAGCGAGTGCGCTTCATCGAAACACTTCCCGGAGCCGTGTTTGCGGTCATCTCGTGGCAATTGCTGTCGACCGGATACAGCGTCTATGTCGAACGTTTCTCGATTCTCGGGGATACGTATGGCACGATCGGTGCGGTCATCCTGCTACAAATTTGGCTCTATCTGACGGCGGCGACGATGCTGATTGGGGCAGAAATCAATGCAGCCTGGCCCTACCATATGACCCGTCAACCGATCCGGACCCATTTCCCGTAACAAAAAAAGGGATATCGTGATTATTCTTTGTGAACATGCTTTAAAACAACCCGTGGCATGGGAATAAACTAGTACTATTTCACGGAAGAAGGTGTGGCCACATGGCGAAACATCGTAAACCATCAAAGTGGAAAATCGTACTAGGGATTGTAGCAGGCGTCATGGCCTTGGTGCTCATCACGGGTGGCGCGTTCGTCTGGTCAATGGTAAAAGAAGTCGATGACACCGTCGCACAAGTGAATGACAACTTGAACATCAGCAAAGAGCGTAAACAGGTCGAGACCATTGAACGCAAAGAGTCGGTTTCCATTCTCTTACTTGGAATCGACCGACGTGGGACCGAACAGGGACGAAGTGACTCGATCATCGTGCTGACACTCAATCCGGAACTTGATGAAGGCGCGATGTTCTCGATTCCGCGTGACACGAAAACCGAAATCATCGGGAAAGGGACGCGCGATAAGATCAATCATGCCTATGCGTTCGGAGGGGCCGAAATGGCCATGAATACGGTCGAGAATTTCCTCGACATCCCAATCGATTATGTCATCGAGACGGATATGGAAGCGTTCAGCGACGTCGTGAATGCACTTGGAGGCATCACGGTCATGAATAAATTCGCGTTCTCGACAGAAGATTACACGTTCCCCGTCGGTGAAGTGACGTTAGACGGAGAAGCGGCACTCGATTATACGCGGATGCGCTATAACGATCCAAACGGTGACTTCGGCCGTCAAGAGCGTCAGCGGGATGTCGTCGCCGCCATCATCGAAAAAGGACGGACGGACTTCTCGCTCGACAAGGTCACCGCCTTACTGGATGTCGTCGGTGATCAGGCGAAGACGAATATCGAACTCAATGAATTCGTCTCCTTGTCGACAGACTATATGAACGCGTTCCGCAATGCGAGTGTATTACGGCTCGAGGGTGCGGGCGGATTAGAGGGGGACGGCATCTACTATTGGAATCCGGAATCATCTTCCTTGAATAGCGTTCGGGAAGAGTTGCAACGATTGATGGAGTAAGCTGTCTGACTCGAGTCGGACAGTTTTTTTGTGTTTCAAAGGGGACGGAAAGTGGGAGAAATAAAGAGATGCCAAGGAGGGATGAGTCATGAAATGGGAAGCGATTGAAGAGGTGCTCCACGAACTCGGGGAGACCTCACAAGAAAAGTGGGAGCAGTTATTTGAAAAGTGGTCAGATCATCGTTGGCACGACCATGAACGCCCTTCTGAAAAAACAAACGTCTTGTTGGTGGATGCTGGTTTTATCCTGACTGACGGACGAGCGAATCTCGAGGCTCTCCATCAATGGTTAGCCGATCATGTCCAAACGACGGTGAGTGATCTCTATCTCGTCTCCCTGTTTCCGTATCAAACGAAACAACAAGACACGGCGATCGACTCGCGAGTGCAACTATTTGAAGACTTAGGACGTTTCACCGATGCGTTCGATTTGATTTACGAGATGACGCCTGAAGTATGGAATGAGGCGCAATTCGACCTTGTCACCGTAACGGATGAACTGATCGAACGTCTAGCGTACGGAGCGACGAAAATCCGCGTCCATGTCGAGTCGTTTCGTGGAATGGAGCCGGAACGAGTCAAACACATCCTCAAGCTGTGGCGGACGGTCATGCATACGTATAAGCCGAATGCGCAGCTGATTATCGCCAATGAGCGTGTGGATTCTACCCTCATCTATGAAGAGGAGGCGGACGTCGTCTGCCATTTCGACTTATCCAGCCATGTGATTTTAGCGTTTGCGCAGGCGGATGTGACACGCTTGAGCGATTGGGCGAGTCAGGTGCATCCGTTGAGAGCCGATCAAACCTATTTCAACTTCCTCTCTTCAGCGGAACGTGATCCGTTTGAGAAGAATTTGATGGATGCGGATCCGTTGGCGATTCTAGCCGCTCATAGTGTGCTGTTGTCGCTACAGGGAATCCCCTTGATTGATTACCGAACCTTGTTCGGGGTGACGCAACCGATTGAACAAGAAGACCTCGTTCGAGCGTTGAAGCGTGATCCAGATCGACTTCGTGTCTATGAAGGGATATTGAGTCAATTGAATGTGAAACGACTCCAACCTGCCTTGTCACCGTATACCGACCAAGAGATCGTACGTCTCGACCGCCGCGTATTCGCCGTCAAACGGAAGCACCAAGAAGAGTCTCTCCTATTATTGACGAACATGAGTGAAGAGACGGTGCAGACGGATTGCGAAGGAACGAGTCTCTTTACAGAAGAATGGATGAGCCATGTGACGCTTCGCCCATATGAATACGTTTGGCTAAAACAAACACACACTGGAGAGTGAATCCTCATGATTGACGTACATTGTCATTTGTTGCCTGAGGTAGACGACGGACCACGCACGATGGAAGCGTCCTTGCAACTCGCAAGGCTTGCAGTGGAAGAAGGGGTGACGTCGATTGTCGTGACACCACACGCGTATCATCCGTACTTCGAGACGGAGCATCATGACATCACGAAAGAAGTCGCGCATCTACAACAACGACTCGATGAGGAACAGATTCCCTTGACCTTGTATGTCGGGCAAGAGATTCGAATCTTTGGGGAGTTGATTGATGCGCTCGAGTCTAGGGAGGCACACTCGCTCGCCGGGTCCCGCTATGTCCTGGTGGAACTACCGAGTCAAAGCCTGCCTGCTTATACGGAATCCTTATTCTTTCAACTGCAGGCGGCTGGATACGTTCCAGTCATCGCGCATCCAGAGCGGAATCGAGAGTTTGCACTTCATCCCGAAAAATTGCACCATCTCGTATCAGCGGGTGCGCTGTCGCAAGTGACGACAAGCAGTTTGACAGGGAAGTTCGGAAGACAGGTACGGGAGCTCGCGCTCACGTTCATCAGTAACGGGCTGAGTCACATTGTCGCCTCTGATGCCCATAACGTGGAACATCGTGATTTCAATTGGTTAGCGGCAAGACAGGAAGTCATCAATGAACTTGGAGAAGAGATGTGGCAACAGCAGCTCCGCTTTGCGGAGGCGATGTTAGCCGATGAACCGATTGCGGTGAATCCGCCTCAGTTGCCAGAAAAAAACTGGCGAGGACGCTGGAAGTGGTAAATCAATTGCCCGATGATGGGGTAGAAAGGTGATGGCATGAAACAAGCGACGATTCAAAACGCCGACGGCATGATACTATCCGCCATTGACCATGGCTGTGCGATGACGGAACTGACGGCCCCGGACCGGGAAGGGAACTTTGACTCGGTCATCTTGAAGTACGGGGACGTCTCTCAATACTTAGATAATCCCGTCTATCTCGGGTCGGTCGTCGGGCGGATTGCCGGACGGATTCGTGACGCAGAGATCGAGGGTGTCGCCTTGACCCCAAGCGAGGCGCCCCATCATATCCACGGAGGCGACAAAGGCATCACGGCCCGTCACTGGGAGATGGACGCCGACGAACAATGCATTCAGTTCACATATCTCAGTCCGGACGGGGAAGAAGGATACCCGGGGAACGTCTTCTTTAAAGTGTTATATGAACTGACGGATGACAATGAACTGATTGTCACGATGACAGCGGAAACGGACCAACGGACGTGGGTCAACTTGAACCATCACAACTACTTCAATCTCGGGGGACGCCCGACCATCCACGATCATGAGCTGACGCTACCAGCCGATTCGGTCGGGGTGCTCGATGCGGAGTCACTACCGACAGGGGCGTTGCGGGATGTGAGCGAGACACCGTTCGACTTCCGAAACGGGAAAGCGGTCCGGGAAGCGCTCGAATCGGGAGACGAGGCGATTGAACGGGCGAGCGGTCTCGATCATCCGTTTATCTTGAAGGATGAACCGATTCGATTGCATGACCCGGTGAGCGGACGGACGATGACGGTCGAGACGAATCAACCGGTCATGGTCGTTTATACGGGCAACTTCCTCAGTGAAGAGACACCGGTGACGCTCAATGGTCGACAGAAACATAGCGCGATTTGTCTCGAGGCACAGGCGTTCCCGGACGCCCCGAACCATCCGGACATCGCGACCTCGATTGAACTGAAGCCGGGTGAGCTCTATCACTCACGCACGGTGTATCGATTTGGGGTGGAGTGAAAAGTGAAACTCATCATGCGATGGCGTGATAATTCCGAAAGATTGATTCGCTCTCAGTGAATCAATCTTTTTTTAATTGAAGTAGAGTAGAAGGGGTGTGTATTTCATAATATTTCTTATTTTGTAAAAATGAAAAGAAGACGAAATGTAAATTAAGTATTGGATATAATATCCAGTTGCGATTTAGGTGTGTTATATTTTTTAGCAAGGAGGGGGAAATATGAAGACTACATTGATTCGACAATCTGTATTTTCGTTAGTTTGTGTTTGGATTTTAGGGATAATGTTTACTACCTCTGTGAGAGCGGAAGATGGTAACGTAAACGTTCTAAAACCAGATGACTATATTCAAGAGCTTGAACCGTATGTGGAGATTCAAGCTGATGGCACACTACGGTTAAACGAGAACTATCAGTCACTTGATTTACCAAATGAATTCATTCAAAGAGTTGAAACAAGCTTTTCGCACATGAATGAACTGATCAAAAAAGGTGATATGAAAGTCAATCAAGATTTGAGTATTTCTCCAAGATATCCAACCACAACACTCCAAGCAACGGCTATGGCGTCTTCCAATAAAGGGTGCGGTCAATCAGGTCATAAAGTTTATTGGTGGGGCTACAATATTTACCTAGACTGTAACGAAACAAGAACGACGTATCAGTCATTTAAGGCAGGAGGCGGGGCATCGGTTGGATTAGCGACACTTTCGCGCTATATTCCAACACCACCTACGCAACTAGCAAGCGCGATTGCAGGAACGATTGGCGGAGGATTTATTGGATTCGGTCAAATGATTAAAGATGAACACAAAGGAAATGGTGTGCGAATTCGCTTCACTGGTTTAGGATATGCAGCAATTCCATCCGGTATATTTCCACAATGATCGTCTGAGTAGGAGGTCAACATGAATTTCATTATTCTTATGGCAGGCATGTATGGCATCATCGCATTGCGATCGCCACTCTTTGCATCGCATCGACAATTGAAGTGGTTGTATGTCATTGGTTTTTTAGGATTGTGGACACTTTATCTGATCAACTCAACGTTTACGCCGCTTTTGTCAGATACAATGTTGCTCGGTCTTTCTATCATCTACTTGATGCCGCTTTTGTTGGCGTTTCTTCGGCAATCCAAACAAGACGCATGAACCGATATCGAACAATGAATGGTACCATCTCCATACGACGTGGAACGGACGGGACGACTATTTTCTCGTTTCTGATGCGACGCTCCGAGCGGACCACAAGTGGGAATTCGGTCATTGTCCGGTGACGTCAGTTCATGATGATCAGCGATGACGTGAGCAATCCAATTGAATCGAAAAATCAGCAAAGTGAGGGGTCCATCCCTCACTTTTTTTGTTTTATCTGTATGACTGAAATGAAAAAGAAGAAAGCGGAACGGCATCATGACATGATGTTGCGAAAAAATGATAAATCCTTCTTTCCGATTATCAAGATGAAGGGGGTAAGAAGGTACTACAGTTAACCTGCGCCTGATTTCGGTCATTTACTCTGTCTGTAGGGAGGAAACCAACATGAAGGAACAAACGACGATCGTGGGCGATCTCGTGGAAGTTCTCAAGAAAAGTAAGAAGTGGATGTTCGTGAGTATGGTTCTCGTCGGACTCCTGGCTTACTATGTGAGCACTTCATTCATCCAGCCGAAGTATGAGGCGTCCACACAAGTTCTACTCGTTACACAACAAGAAGACAACCGCGTAGACAGTTCGGAAGTGTTATCCTCGCTCTCACTTGTCAATACGTATCGCGTCATCATGAAGAGTCCGGCTGTTCTTGAGAAGGTAAAAGAACAGGTGCCGAACGCACCAGACCCGCTCTCGGAGGCACTCACCGTAGAAAGTGAAGAGGAATCGCAAGTCATCAATGTGTTCGTCACCGCGAACGACCCCGTCGTAGCAGCGGAAACGGCCAATGTGATCAGTGAAGTGTTCGTTTCTGAAATCCCGGACCTGATGAACATCGACAACGTTCGAATTTTATCTCCAGCCGAAATTCCGGAGGCGCCTGTCTCGCCGAACGTGCTGCTCAACACGGCGATCGGTCTATTCGCCGGATTCCTGTTGGGTGGGTTCATCGGTCTGTTACGCCACGTCTTTGATAAACGCATCCGGAACGAGCAAGAAGCGGAACGGTTGCTGGACTTGCCGGTCATCGGGTCGATTCCGACAATCGAACGTCGGGATTTGAAAACGAAAAATGTGAAGGAAGCGACACCCCAAGTGAAAGGAGACGTTTCGCATGTTCGGTCGAAAAAAGAACGCCAATCGTCTTGATTATAAAAAACGGGATCTCGTCACGTTGGCGAATCCGAAGTCACCGATCTCTGAACAATATCGGACGATTCGGACCAATCTAGAGTTCACGTCCGTCGGTCATAAATTACAGATGATCACCATCACCTCCGCCTCGTCCGGGGAAGGGAAGTCGACCACGGCGGCGAACCTAGGGGTCGTCTATGCGCAACTCGGAAAAAATGTCGTCATCATCGATTGTGATATGCGCAAACCGACGGCACACCAAACGTTCCAGTTGTCAGCCCATGCGGGACTATCTACCGTATTGGCCGGTCGGGTCACCCTCGAACATGCGCTTCAAAAAACGGATATCCCGCGCCTGACTTTGCTTGCGGCCGGTCCGATTCCACCGAATCCGACCGAATTGATCGCCTCGTCACGCATGACGGACCTCCTCAGTGATTTGCGTGAACAGTTTGATATCGTGATCGTCGATACGCCTCCGATGATGCACGTCGCCGATGCTCGACTGTTGGCCAACGTATCCGACGGGACGATTCTCGTGATCGGCTGCGAGAACTCAGATCGTCAGCTCGTCCTGAAGGCGAAAGAGCAACTTGAACGGACCGGGTCACAACTTCTCGGACTCGTCCTCAACAAGCGTTCTTCTCGTGATACGAACACCTACTACGCATACGAGTGAGGTGTCAGACATGAATATTCTTCACATCAATGCCATCAACGAAGTGAAAAGCACCGGTCGGATGTGTAAAGAGCTCGCATCCGTTCATGCCTCTTCTGGACACCACGTCCGAATCGCCCATGCGACCGGGCCAGTGACCGAGACGAGTGTGGTGGTTGGACAGGCGTGGGAAACGAAACGGCATGCCCTCCACGCCCGCGTGACGGGGCGTCAAGGTTATACGTCCAAACAATCGACCGCTGACTTGATCGCCTTCATGGACAGATTTCGGCCGGACGTGGTTCACCTTCATAATCTTCACGCCAATTACCTTCATCTTCAGACGTTGTTTGAGTATTTGGCGAAGCGGGACATCGCCACCGTCATGACGCTCCACGACTGCTGGCTATTCACCGGGAAATGTACGCACTACACGACGGTCGGGTGTGAGCGCTGGAAGGACGGATGTGGACAATGCCCGCTCTTAAAAGAAGACATTCCGAGCTGGTTTTTAGACCGGACCGGTGAGATGTTGGCGGACAAGCGACAATGGTACGATGCCATCCCTCGCTTGGCGGTAGTCGGAGTATCGGATTGGATCACGATGGAAGCCCACTTCTCGATTTTGCAACATGCGTCCATCATTCGTCGCATCCACAACTGGGTCGATTTAGAGACGTTCACGCCGAAAGAGCCAGGCCCACTTCGGGCACGCCTCGGATTGACGGGACAGCACATTCTTCTCGGCGTGGCGAGCCATTGGACCGAGGCGAAAGGACTGTCTGCCTTCATGGAGTTGGCCAAGGCCAGACCGTCCGACCAAATCGTCTTAGTCGGACAGATGCCAGAACAACATGACCTGCCGGCGAACGTGCTTCGCATTCAAGAGACGCATGACCCAAGCGAATTGGCTTCGTACTATGCCGCGGCAGACGTCTTGTTGAACCTGTCAGAGGAAGAGTCATTTGGAAACGTGACGGCAGAGGCGCTCGCATGCGGCACGCCAGTCCTCGTCCTCGATTCCACGGCCAGTCCGGAACTCGTGACCGAACGGACCGGCGTCGTCGTCGCCACACGATCGGTCAACGATGTGATGGACGGACTCGATCGTCTCCATCACGCCTCGATCTCACGAATCGCTTGTGCGAACGAAGCGCGTCAACGGTTCGACTTGTTCGAGCGGGCACAGGATTACCTGCACGTGTACGAGGAGCTGCAAACCGAGAAAGTGAGGAACGCCTTATGACACCACTCGTATCCATCATCATCCCCGTCTATAACGGGAGCGATTATTTACGGACTTGTATCGACAGCGCCTTGGCCCAGACGCATCCTGCGATTGAAGTGATCGTCGTCAACGACGGCTCGACCGATGAGGGAAAGACGGCGGCGATCGCCACAAGTTACGGCAATCAAATTCGCTACGTGGAAAAGGAGAATGGAGGCGTCTCGAGTGCGTTGAATCGTGGAATTGAAGAGATGAGCGGAGACTACTTCTCCTGGCTCAGCCACGATGACGTGTATGCGCCGACAAAGATTGAACGACAGCTCGATGTGATGCGCGAGCAACATCTCCCGATGAACCAGACGATCGTCGTGACAGGGACGGCGTTCATTGACGAAAAGGGGGAGGCGATTCGACGGGTGCAACGGAAAGTGAGCGGATTCTATTCGAGTCAGGACATGTTCCGTCACTTGTTGTTGTCCTCGACTTTGAACGGATGCGCGCTCTTGATTCCGCGACAAGCGTTCGAACATCGGCGTTTCTCGCTAGAGGACCGCTTCATCCAAGACTGGATCTGCTGGGTCGAGTTGGCGCTCGACGGGTTCGACTTTTACGTCATGCGTGAGCCGCTCGTCTATTCACGGATTCACGGCGAGCAACAGACGAAAAAAATCGCACACCGGGCCACGATGGAATCGAATCGCTATTTGAAGCGGCTACTCCAGGACGTCGAGGTCCGTGATAACGGAGAAGAATTGACCGCTATCATTCTGAAGCACACGTTCAAGGAAAATGCGGCGGACGTACGGGAACAGTACTTAACGACACATGATGTGAATCGTTACTTTGGACCGATGGAATATCGGTGGCTTCGCTGGAACGGCATCTTGTTTTCAAACCTGCTGTCTCTATATCGGGGGATGACCAATCTGATCTATCGCTAGAAAGGAGGGATTGAGATGACGATCTATTTAGTCAATATGGCGCTGTTGGTCGGTTGGGGAATGTTGTTGATCCGTCACGAGATTCCGAGTCGCCGGGCTTGGTTCGTATCGTTCGCCACGATTCAATGGATCGTCTTGTCAGGCTTCCGAGACGTCACGGTCGGGGCCGATACCGCGCAGTACAAGGCACTCTTCCTTCAGTCGCAAACGTTGCCGCTCGGTGCGTTCACCGACCGCTTCTTTGAAATTGTCTTCACGGAGAGCGAGGACCCGGGGTTCTACCTGTTCCAACGTCTCATTCAGTACGTGATCACGGACTATCAAGTGTATCTCGTGCTCATCGCGATGATCTTCATGATCCCGCTCGGCTATTTCATCTATAAATACTCGAGCGAACCGCTCATCAGCTTCCTGCTCTTTTCGGTCCTCTTCTACGAATTCTTCGCCGTCACCGGGTTACGGCAAACGGTGGCGACCGCGCTCGTCGTGCTCGTCGGCTACCATTTCGTGCGGGCGCGGAAGTTAGGCTGGTTCCTCCTGCTCGTATGCATCGCCATGACGATTCATAAATCTTCGCTCATCTTCGTCCCGTTCTACTTTTTAGCGAACAAGCAACTGACCAAAGCGTATTTGATGACCATGTTCGGGGTCATCGTCGGATTGTTCGTCTTCCGGAATCCATTCTTCGACCTGCTCGTCCAAGTGTCTGGCTACGATACGTACAGCGCCATGGACGGGGCCGGGGCGGTCAACTTCAGTCTGATGTTGCTCTCCGTCCTCTTCGTGGCATTATGGCGAAAAGATCAAATTCTGGCGAACAATCCATCCGCCATCCATTTCTTCAATGCGCTGTTACTCGCCGCCTGTCTCTTGCCGTTGACGTTCTTGAACCCATCCATGATGAGGCTCGTTCAATACTTCTCGCTCTTCTTGCTGTTGATGATTCCGGAGATTGTCGGCACGTTCGAGCGGCGGGAACGACTCGTCGTCTATTACTCGGCGGTCATGTTGCTCGGTCTCTTGTTCATTCGCGAAGCGCCGGTGTATTCGTTCTTTTGGTAACACGAGGAGGTGAAGCATATGTCGACACGCATGACGCTAGACGAGGCAGCCAGTAACCGTAAAATCAAGATTGGGGCGGTCATGTCCTACACGCAAATCTTTTTCGGCATCTTATCCGGTCTCATCTATACGCCGTGGATGATTCATGAGATCGGGCAGGCGAGTTACGGGTTGTATATGCTGACCATCTCGCTCATCAGTATGTTCGCGATGGACTTCGGGCTCGATGCGGCCGTCTCACGATTCATGAGCAAGTATATGGCGGAGGGGGACCACGAGCGGGCAGGACGATTTTTAGGCATCGCCTATAAACTGTTCATCGCCATCTCGCTCGTCCTCTTCCTAATCCTCACCGTCGTCTACTTCTTCTTGGACTCGATTTACTCGAGTCTGACGGCGACCGAGCTCGACCAGTTGAAAGTGCTCTATGTCATCGCGGGACTGTTCATCGTCGTCTCGTTCCCGACGAAGCCATTCTCTGGCATTCTCGTATCCCATGAACAATTCCTCTTCTCGAGTGCCCTGCATCTCGCTGAGAAGGTCGGGACGGTCGCCTTGATGGTCACCGCGCTTCTTCTCGGCTATGGGTTGTACGCCCTCGTCATCGTCAATGCGCTGGTCGGCACAATCGTCTTACTCATCGAGTACGTCTTCATTCGGCGCAAGACTCTCGTCCGTGCCAACTTTCAGAATCGAGAGAAGGGGATTTATCGGGACATCTTTAGCTTCACGTCCTGGAGCACGATCACGCTCGTCGCCCAACGCTTCGTGTTGAACATCACCCCGAGCCTACTGGGGATTCTAGCAGGCAGTGCCTCGATTGCCCTCTTTTCCGTAGGGATGGTCATCGAAGGGTATGTCTGGACCATCGCGGCCTCGCTCGGTTACTTATTCCTTCCGAAGGTCAGTCGAATGTTGTCCCGAAACGATCGTGAGGCCATCGGCTACCTCTTCGTCCGCATCGGTCGGATTCAACTGTATATCGTCGGACTCATCCTCGCCTCGTTCTTCATCCTCGGTCGCGAGTTCATGCACCTATGGGTCGGACCAGACTTCACCGACTCCTACGTCATCGCCCTTCTCTTGATTGCACCGAGTGTGATCACATTGACGCAAGACATCGGCAATACGACACTCATTGCCGAGAACAAAGTGAAGTATCGGGCGTTCGCTGCCCTCATCGTGGCCGCCATCAGTATGACGCTCTCACCACTGTTGATTCCACACTTTGGTCCGATCGGTGCGGCCATCGCCATTTGTATCGGCAACATCGTCGGACTCGTCTTCTATATGAACGTGATTTACCATCGGGTCCTCGGTCTCGACATCCTCGACTTTTTCCGCAAGTGCCATCTGAAGCTCTTGCCCGGTATTCTCCTGTACACGCTCATCGGCTGGGGAATCCAGTTCTTCTTCCCGTCCTCGAATTGGTTCGGCTTCGGGGTGAAGGGAATCGTGCTCATCAGTATTTACGCAATAATCATGTGGGGACTCGCATTTGATGAGACGGAGAAAGCCATGTTCCGCCAAGTGTTCGCTCAATTGAAACTACGCATCCTATCCATTCACCACACATCCTAGGAGGGAACAAGATGAAACGACTCAAGGTCATGACGATTGTTGGTACCAGACCCGAAATCATTCGATTGTCCGCCGTGATGGCACGTCTCGAAGCCTCCGAGGCAATCGACCATGTGCTCGTTCATACGGGACAAAACTATGACTATGAATTGAATCAGATTTTCTTTGAAGACTTCGGACTCCGGACACCGGACTATGTGTTAGACGCCTCAGCGGATGGTCCGATGGCGACGATTGGGAATATCCTCATCGCCATCGATCCCGTGCTCGCATCTGTTCGTCCGGACGCGGTCTTGTTACTCGGGGACACGAACAGCTGTCTCGCAGCCATCGCCGCGAAGCGCCACCACATCCCCATCTTTCACATGGAGGCGGGGAATCGCTGTTTTGACGAACGGGTCCCAGAGGAGACGAATCGTCGCATCGTCGACCATATCGCTGACATCAATCTGACCTATAGCGACATCGCACGCGAGTATCTGCTTCGTGAAGGGTTACCGGCGGACCGCATCATCAAGACGGGGAGCCCGATGTACGAGGTGCTCCATCGTCAACGGGAGAAAATCGAGCGGTCAGACGTGCTCGAGCGGCTCGACTTGGAGCGAGATGCCTATTTCGTCGTATCGGCCCATCGCGATGAAAACATCAGTGATGACGAGAACTTTTTCGATCTGGTCGACACGCTCAATGCGGTCGCGACCACGTATCAGCTCCCTCTCATCGTCAGCACCCACCCCCGGACGGCAAAACGTATTCGTGAGAGCGGGGTGCGTCTCCATCCGAACATTCGCACCCTCAAACCGCTCGGCTTCAGTGACTACGTCCACCTGCAACTCCATGCGAAGGCCGTGTTGTCGGACAGCGGAACCATCAGTGAAGAGAGCTCGATTCTTGGAATCAAAGGATTGAATATCCGACAAGCGCATGAGCGTCCGGAGGCGATGGAGGAAGGGGCGGCGATGATGGTCGGATTGAAGCGGGAGCGAGTGCTTCAGGCGCTTCGAATCTTAGAAGAGACGAATGGCTCGATGCGACTCGTGAGCGATTACGCCATGCCGAACGTCTCCGATAAAGTGCTCCGCATCTTGTTGTCCTACACGGACTATGTGATGCGAGAGGTGTGGAAACAGCACACGGTGTCGACCGAGAAGAAAGAGGTGTGAGCCATGGACTATATGACGTTCAAACGAATCTTTGACGGGACGCTCAGCGGAGTGGCGCTCCTTCTTCTCGCACCGATTCTGCTCCTTATCGCCCTCTTGATCAAAATCGATTCGAGAGGTCCCGTCTTCTTCAAACAGGAGCGCATCGGGTTACGGGAGACACGTTTTTGGATGTATAAGTTCCGGACGATGCATCAGGATACCCCGAATGATGTCCCGACACATTTGTTCAACGACTCCACGAAACATATCACGCGCGTCGGAGCGTTTCTTCGCAAGACGAGTCTCGATGAATTGCCACAGCTCGTCAACATTTTAAAAGGCGAGATGGCCATCGTCGGACCGAGACCCGCACTGTGGAACCAAGATGACTTGGTCGAGGCCCGTCGACAAGTGGGTGCGACAGAAGCGCTACCGGGGCTGACCGGATGGGCACAGGTGAAGGGTCGAGATGAGCTTCCGATTGAGGTGAAGGCGAAACTCGACGGGGAGTACGTGCGCCAGATGAGCTTTTGGTTCGATCTGCGCTGTATCGCCTTGACCGTTCGGAACGTCTTACTCCGGGAAGGGATCGTGGAAGGGGCGCCCCCACCGAGCCCGTCGTCTGAAGAAAAGAAGATGATGCATGTTGCGAAAAAATGATAACGGTTTCCATTAAGTTACCAATTTAAGTGAGACCAACCGGGTAAATGATGACATACCGCTCTTCCTACATCTGAGACTAGACATCTACGAAAGGAGCCTTCTTATGTTTTCCAACAAAACATTGCTCATCACGGGTGGGACGGGATCGTTCGGCAATGCCGTGATGGAGCGATTCCTCGATACGAACATCAAAGAGATTCGCATCTTTTCACGGGATGAGAAGAAACAAGAAGACATTCGCAATCGCTATCATCATGACAAGTTAAAATTCTACATTGGTGATGTAAGGGACCCGAACAGCGTCAAAAATGCCATGTACGGCGTCGATTACGTCTTCCATGCGGCGGCACTGAAACAAGTTCCCTCGTGTGAGTTTTTCCCAATCGAAGCGGTGAAGACGAATATTCTCGGTACGGAAAACGTCTTGAATGCCGCCGTCGAAGCGGGTGTGGAGAAGGTCATCTGTCTCTCGACGGATAAGGCGGCCTACCCGATCAATGCGATGGGAATCTCCAAAGCGATGATGGAAAAAGTCTTCGTCGCCAAGGCCCGTGCGGTCGGACCAGACCGCACGCTCATCTGCGGGACCCGTTACGGGAACGTGATGGCCTCGCGTGGGTCGGTCATTCCATTATTCGTGGAACAGATTAAAAAAGGGGAGCCGCTCACCGTGACCGATCCGCTCATGACACGTTTCTTGATGAGTCTGGCCGATGCGGTCGAGCTCGTCGTCTTCGCATTCCATCATGCGCATGCCGGTGACATCATGGTCCAAAAATCACCTGCCTCGACAATCGGTGTACTCGCCGAAGCCGTGAAGCAACTGTTCAGGGTTGATCTTCCCATCAAAGTCATCGGGACCCGTCACGGCGAGAAAGCGTTCGAGACGTTGATGACCCGGGAAGAAAAAGTCGTCTCCGAGGACATGGGTGGATTCTTCCGCGTCCCGGCCGACAATCGAGACTTGAACTACGAGAAGTACTTCAGTGAAGGCAGTCAGGAACTGACGGTTCAAGGTGAGTACAACTCGAACAATACGAGACAGCTCGATGTGGAGGAAGTGAAGGAACTCTTGTTAACGTTACCTTACATTCAGGAAGAACTCGCGAAATGGACGATTCCCGCTTCCGCGAAACGAATCGGGTGAGCGTGATGACCAGACAACGACTCGTCTTCTTATCCAACATCGCTTCCCCGTATCAAGTAAAATTCGCTGACGTGCTTCAAGAGCACTTTGATACCGAGTTTTGGTTTTATAAACAAATCACCGATCAGCGACCTGACTGGTGGATCATCCCACTCGGTAAACGCTGTCGCGTCTTGAGAGGATCGTATTTCTCGAAAAAAACGAACTATCTGTCGCTCGACGTCTTTCTCCAGCTCATCCGATTTCGACCGCATATCTTGCTGCTAGCCGGATTCACCCCGTTCCATGCCCTGCTCTTACAGATCGTCAAACTGTTCGGGGTGCGTGTCGTCGTCATGAGCGAACCGATTCGAAATGTACGGGGCGAGACGAGCGGCGAATCGACATTATTGACAAGAGAGAACGGCTTGCACAAGACGACGCGGATTCATCGACTGTTCAAGCGGACCGATTTGATTTTTGGAATGGGGAACGTCGCACGCGATCAATTTATCAAGGAACTCGGTTTTCCTTCCGAACGAGTCGTTTCGGCACCCTATCCGATTGATATCGAGACGCACATGTCGCACCCGTTACGTCAGAAAGGGTCAAACGACCCGATTCATCTGTTGTTTGCCAATCGCTTAATTGAACGTTATCAACCGCTCGTCGCTTTAAAAGCGTATCGTATCTTGAAAGAAGAATATCCGAACCTTTCCATGTCGCTCAATCGCGACGGACATCTCGCAGATGCATGTCGTCGATATATCGAGGATGAGCAATTGACGGACGTCACGTTCCTTGACGAAATCGAGTCGTGGGACGGGTTGAATCTCGTTTACCGAAGTTCAGATATTCTCGTGTTGCCGGCGACCTATTCGAACGGAAATCTCAGCATCGTTGAAGCCTGTGCGTCCGGGATGGGCATCGTCGTCAGCCACGACGTTAACAACGTCGCGCGTCATCTTCACGAAGGAATCAACTGTTACAAATGCGAACCGACTGTAGCATCGCTCGTGACCGAACTGAAACACTATCTCGACCATCCCGAACGATTGACGGTTCACGGACAGCGATCAAAAGAGCTCGTGACACCGCGACTGAACGCAAACACGGCTGCCGTCTACGTCGATTTGCTCCAACGACTCTATCGCAAAGGAGATTCTCACCATGCTGAAGCTGCTGTTGCTCGGGGGAGCGATGCATCAAGTTCCCATCATCCAAAAAGCGAAACAACAAGGGATATTCACCGTTCTCTGTGACTATTTACCGGATAATCCAGGTCGACTCGTAGCCGACCGTTATTACTGTACGAGCACCCTTGATCGGGAGGCGGTCCTCGCCATCGCGAGAGAGGAAGGCATCGATGGGATTGTCGCCTATGCCTCCGATCCGGCGGCGCGAACGGCCGCCTATGTTGGAGAAGCGCTCGGGTTAGTGACGAACTCGCTTGAAACGGTCGAAACGTTGACGAATAAAGCGAAGTTTCGGACATTCCTACAGCAACATGGCTTTGCCGTCCCGAAAACCTTTGCGTTCACCGACGTGGAAACGGCGGTCGAGACGTTACGGAATCGAGCAGGTGATTACATCATCAAACCGGCCGACGCCTCTGGGAGTAAAGGAATCAGCAAGTGGAGTCGTAAAAATGGGACTGACGAGCAGCTTCGTCTTCAGCTACGATCCGCCTTTGCGATGTCGTTTAATCAGGAAGTGGTCGTGGAGGAGTTTATCACGCGAGACGGCTATCAAATAGGTGGTGATGGGTTTGTCGTCGACGGGGAGTTGGTGTTTCGTTGTTTCGGAAACGGACACTTCAATGTGAACGGAGTCAACCCGTTCGCCCCGATCAGTGCGAGTTTCCCGAGTGTACATCCGCCTCACGTGCTTGAGCGAGTCCATCAGACGTTGCAACGCATGTTGACTGAAGTCGGCTTCAAGCAAGGGGCGTTCAACTTCGACATCTTCGTCAAAGGAGAAGACGTCTATCTGATGGATATCGGTCCACGGAACGGAGGGAATTACATCCCACAAATCATCGAACAAGCGACAGGCGTCGACTTGGTTCAGGCGACGATTGATGTCGCACTCGGGATGCCGGTGACGATCGAGATGAAACCAGTGACCGTACCGTCTGCCTATTTCATCATCGGCAGTCAAGAAACGGGGCGATTCATGGGCGTCCATTTCGATGAAGACGCATATACGATTCGACAAGCGAACATCTATTATAACGTCGGAGATGTGGTCCCGCGCTTCGAAGGGGCAAATCAAGCACTCGGTAGTTTGATTCTAGAGTTTGAAGACGTCGAGACGATGCTTCGATTCGTCGAACATCCCGAGCGATGGCTGACCTTACACATCAAGTCGACCGAAGAAACGGAGGGAGAATCATGGACATCGTCGTCACCGGTGCGAACGGTTTTTTAGGAAGACACCTCGTCCACGCCTTGGAGCGGGCTGGGCATCTCGTCCTCCCGATCACCCGTTCGACCTCATCCATGGAACGAAGCAGCTATCTGCGTCGAGCGGACGCCGTCTATCATGTGGCCGGAGTGAACCGTCCCGAACGAGTCGAAGAATTCACGACGGGAAACGTCGACTTGACCGAGGCGATCGCAACCGAATTGCTGTCCTATAATCCGGTCCCCGTCTTTTTCGCCTCGTCGATTCAAGCGACTCAAGACAATCCTTACGGAAACAGTAAACGAGAAGCGGAGGACATGTTGCGGCTGTACGGTCAACGGAGCGGGGCACCGGTTCACATATATCGGCTCCCGAACCTGTTCGGCAAATGGGGGCGACCTTTCTATAACAGTGCGGTCACGACGTTTTGTTATCAAATTGCACGAGGAGAGGAGATCACGGTCACACATCCCAATCACGTGTTGACGCTCGCCCATGTCGATGACGTCGTCGCATCGTTTGTAGGGGCGTTGCATAAAACAGAAAGCACTGATTCAGATGTCCCGACACACCAGATCACATTATTCGACCTTGCCCGAATGATTGAATCGTTCGAAGCTGTCCGAATGGCTAGAGGGGTACCGGATGTATCGGATCCTTTTACGAAAAAGCTGTACAGCACGTACTTAAGTTACTTGCCGAAAGAACGGATGGTCACGCCTCTCTTGATGCATCAGGACGTGCGGGGATCGTTCACAGAACTGTTCAAAACGCCTGATCGTGGTCAAATCTCCGTCAACGTGGCCAAACCCGGAATCACAAAAGGGGAGCACTGGCATGAGTCGAAACATGAACAATTCATCGTCGTCAGCGGTGAAGGCGTGATTCGGCTCCGGTTGATGGACCAAGATCAAATCATCTCGTTCCATGTCAGTGAAGAACAGCTTGAAGTCATCGAGATTCCGCCAGGTTACGTCCATCATATCGAAAACACGGGCGTGAAAGATTTAGTGACGGTGATGTGGGTGAACGAGCCGTTCGACGCGAGTCAACCGGACACCTATCGAGCCACTGTCGCACAAGACGCGGAAGTCTCATAAAGGAGGGATTCATCATGGTCATGGTGAGCATCAACTGCATCACATACAATCACGAGAAGTACATCGCTCAGGCGATTGAAGGCTTTTTGTCACAGCGCACGAACTTCGAGGTCGAGATTCTGATCCATGATGACGCCTCGACGGATCGGACGGCAGACATCATCCGGGAATACGTTCAGAAATATCCTGAAAAATTCAACGTCATCTATCAGACGGAGAATCAATATTCAAAAGGCGTGTTCATTGCTCGGTTGAACGAGGAGCGGGCACGCGGCAAATACATCGCGGCATGTGACGGGGACGATTATTGGACGGACCCGTACAAATTGCAAAAACAAGTCGACTATATGGAAGCCCATCCGGACTGTACACTTTGTTTCCACGATGCGTACGTTGAGACAGGTGGAAAGCTCCACACGAACTGGCACGTCATTCCATGGATGCCGGAAAATCGAAAGCTCGCCTCATCCGTGCCCCGGACGTATGACGCCGGTGAATTACAGTTACTCGGGTTCGTTCCCACGATGTCCATGTTGTATGTGAACGATTTCCATGACGCCCCGCGATGGCTCGAAGAGACGCCGGCGCGAGATGCATCGATTCGTTTGTATATCACGAGCAAGGGATACGCCTACTACATGCCGGAAGTGATGAGTGTCTATCGCTACGAGGTCGAAGGGTCGGCGACGACCATTTGGAACGAGGGGAATGTCGAACGTGACGTGAAGCGACATGAGGAGTTCATTCGGTTTATTAACTTATTTGATGCCTATACCGATGGGAAATACCATCAAGAACTGGAGTTGTCCCGGATTTCCTTTGAAGTAGGGCTCCACCGATTGAAGGGAGAGTATGATGCGTTACGTTCTACTCGATATGACGCGTATCTGAATCGATTCGTCGGAATCGATCGAATCCGACCTTACCTGATGATCAAGCAGCCACATTTAACGGAGTGGCTGATTAAAATACGAAATCGGGCATTCGCTTAAACGAAAGGAAAAGGGGCGATTTCACCATGAGTGGTTCAAATGTAGAAACAGATGCCATCATTCCCGTCACACGACCGAGTATGCCGGACTTTGATACGTATGTCGAGATGATTCGCCCCCTTTGGGACTCGCGTCACTTGAGCAATCGTGGCGAACATGTGCGGGCATTAGAAGAAGAGTTAGAGCAGCGTCTCCACGTCCCGCACGTCTCCTTATTGACGAACGGTCATCTAGCCCTTGAGACGGCGATTAATGTGCTCGGGTTGACAGGTGAGGTCATCACGACGCCGTTCACATTCGCCTCGACGACGCATGCGCTCATCCGAAAACAGATCACCCCTGTCTTTTGTGACATCAACCCCGTCGACTACACGATCGACGTCAACAAAATCGAGGCGTTGATCACGGAACGGACGACGGCCATCCTACCCGTTCATGTGTATGGGAACGTATGTGACGTGGAGGCGATCGAACAACTCGCAAAACGCCATGGACTCCATGTCCTCTACGATGCGGCGCACGCATTCGGTGTCCGGCACGACGGGCGCGACGTCTCGACGTTCGGCGACCTGACGATGTTCAGCTTTCATGCGACAAAAGTGTTTCACACGATTGAGGGTGGCGCGCTCACGTTCCGGGATGCCCGTTACGTCGAAGCGATTCATCAAGCCGTCAACTTTGGGATCACCGGACCAGAATCCGTCGAATCGGTCGGGGGCAACGCCAAGATGAACGAGTTTCAGGCGGCGATGGGACGGTGCAACCTCCCACGGATCGATGCCGACATTGAAAAGCGGAAACGTCTGGTCGAGCGATACGACACCCGTTTGGGGGATGCTTCGTTTCTGCGCTTGAACCTTCGGAATGAACGGACCGAGTCCAACTATGCGTACTATCCGGTTCTCGTCACGAAAGGGAGAGCGGCACGCGATGACATGATGGCATACTTAGCGCAGCATGGGATTCTCGCCCGGAAGTACTTTTATCCACTCGTGACCGATTTTTCCTGCTACGCATTCGACGCATCCGTACCGAACGCCACGTACGTCTCGGATCGGGTGATCACCTTACCTCTCTATCCGGATATGACAATGGAGATGGTCGACCGCATTTGTGACGTAATCCTTGAAGGAGGGAATGAACGATGAAAGGAATCATTCTAGCGGGTGGGAACGGGACGCGTCTCTACCCGATGACGAAAGCAGTCTCGAAACAGCTGTTGCCAATCTACGACAAGCCCCTCATCTATTATCCGATGTCGGTGTTGATGCTCGCCGGCATCAAGGAGATTTTATTGATTTCGACCCCGAAAGACATTGCAGGGTATGAGCGACTGTTCGGTGACGGGCATCAACTTGGAATCTCGATTACGTACCAAGTACAAGAGCGTCCGGTCGGTCTCGCGGATGCCTTCATTCTAGGAGAATCGTTCATCGGGGACGACTCCGTTTGCCTCATCTTAGGGGATAACGTCTTCTATGGACCGAACTTGACGCGCTTTTTGCAGGATGCGAAAGAGCGACAGTCAGGCGCGACGGTGTTCGGATATCCGGTCAAGGACCCGCGGGCATTCGGTGTCGTCGAGTTCGATGCGGATCGACGCGTCTTGTCTATCGAAGAGAAGCCGGCGGTCCCAAAATCCAATTATGCGGTACCGGGGCTCTACTTTTATGACAATCAAGTCGTCGAGTTCGCGAAACAAGTGAAGCCGTCGCCACGCGGCGAGCTCGAGATCACGTCGATCAATCAAATGTATTTGGAACGAGGCGAGTTGAACGTCGTCTTGTTCGGTCGCGGGATGGCTTGGCTCGATACAGGAACGCCGGAAGGGATGATTAAAGCCTCCATCTTCGTACAGACGGTGCAGGAACGACAAGGCTATTACATCGCATGTCTGGAGGAGATTGCGTGGCGTCGTGGGTTCATCACGCGAGAGCAATTGGCCGACATCGGTCAGACGCTCAAGATGACCGATTACGGACAGTATTTGATATCGCTTCTAGAGGAAGGAGAACAGACCAATGCATACGATCCTAGTGACTGGCGGAGCCGGGTTCATCGGTTCAAATTTCATAAAACACTTTCGGGACAAACATCCAACGTCACGCATCCTTAACGTCGACGCGTTGACCTATGCCGGCAATTTAGAGAACGTCCAAGCGTTCGAGCACGACCCGCTCTACGTGTTTCGGAAAGTAGACATCCGCGACCGTCCGGCGATTGATGAACTGTTCTCTCTCTTTGAGATTGATGAAGTCGTGCATTTTGCGGCGGAATCGCATGTCGACCGAAGTATCCTTGAGCCGGAGTTGTTCCTCTCGACGAATATCCTGGGCACACAAGTGTTGCTCGACGCGACCATGCGGCATTGGAAACGGTATCCGGACGATAAATACAGTCGAGAATACCGAGATGACGTCTGTTTCGTCCATGTCTCGACGGATGAGGTATACGGGTCGCTCGGGGAGACGGGGTTCTTTACAGAAAAGACACCACTCGCCCCGAACAGTCCTTATTCCGCCTCGAAGGCCGGGTCTGATTTGCTCGTTCGTTCCTATCATGAGACGTACGGCTTACCAATCAAGATCACCCGTTGCAGCAACAATTACGGTCCGTATCAATTCCCTGAGAAACTGATTCCGCTCATGGTGCACCATTGTATGACCGATCAACTGCTTCCGGTTTATGGGGACGGAGGACATATCCGGGATTGGTTACATGTGCAGGACCACTGTGAAGCCATCGATCTCGTTCGACAAAAGGGGCAGGTCGGAGAAGTTTATAACATCGGCGGACATAACGAGAAGACGAACCTGGAGCTCGTCCGAACGATTTTACGAGCGTTTGACTTACCTGATGACCGTATCCAATTCGTGACGGATCGTCCTGGCCATGACCGCCGTTATGCCATTGACGCGAAGAAAATGCAAGACGAACTCGGGTGGGTGCCACGCTACAGTTTTGAACAAGGGATCGAAGAGACAATCGAATGGTATCGGTCACATCCGGAATGGGTCGAGCGCATCGTCTCGGGAGCGTATAAAACTTACTATCAAGACATCTATTCTTCCTAAGTCTGAGTCGTTCTATCATCCCGGGGAAAGGAGGGGATCGACATGGTGATGGTCAGCATCGACTGCATCACGTATAACCACGAACCGTACATCGCCAAAACGATTGAAGGATTCTTGATGCAGGAAACGGATTTTGAATACGAGATCCTGATTCATGAGGATGCCTCAACGGATCGGACGGCGGACATCGTGCGCAAATATGAAGAACAACATCCGGACCGGATTCGGGTCATCTATCAAACGGAAAACCAATATTCTAAAGGGGTCATGGTGAATCTGTTGAACGAAGAGAGGGCGCGTGGCAAGTACATCGCCCTTTGTGACGGGGACGACTACTGGACCGACCCACACAAGTTGCAGAAACAAGTCGACTATATGGAAGCCCATCCGGACTGTACGCTCTGTTTTCATGATGCGTATGTCGAAACGAACGACACACTTCATACCGGATGGCGCGTCATCCCGTGGATGCCTGAAAACAGAAAGTATGCCTCGACGGAGCCGCGGACCTATCATGCCGGGGAGTTACAGCTACTCGGCTTCATTCCGACGATGTCCATGTTGTACCGGAATGGACTGACAGACGATCTGTTAGATTGGATCGGCGATACGCCCGCATTTGATGGCGCGCTAAAACTGCACGTCGCAAGCCAAGGTTACGCCTACTACATGCCTGAGGTGATGAGCGTATACCGATTCGGTGTGTCCGGATCGGTCACCACCAAGTGGCGTCAACGAAACAGGGAGCGTGATATTGAGCGGATGGAGGCATTCATCCGGATGATGGATGCGTTCGATTCCTATACGGATGGCAGATTTCATCAAGAAATCGAAATTTCTCGCTTATCGTTCGAGGTCGGCTTGCATCGGCTCCGACGAGATTTTCAAGCGCTGAAGTCACCCCGATATGACCAATATGTGGAGCGTTTCGTCGGGAGAGAGCGGCTACGTCCCTACTTGATGGTGCGACATCCGCACTTGATGGAGTGGTTGATTCGCATGCGCTCGTTCCAGCTCGGTTAAGGGAGGCGGCTCAAATGAAATTAGGGATCATGCAGCCGTACTACTTCCCATACCTCGGTTATATTCAATTGATGAACGCGGTGGACCAGTTCGTCATCTTGGACCATGTGCAATTTGCGAAACGAGGATGGATTCATCGAAACCGTATTTTGGTCGAGGGACACATCAAACCGATCCATCTGAAAATCGATCATATGACACAACATCGTACGATCCGTGAGCATGAGCGGATTCTTGATCCGGTTCATGAGAGCTATCAACTGCGCTTATTGCACCATGCGTATCAACGCGCACCAAGTTATGCCGACGTCATGCCGATGGTGGAACGAATCATTCAAAATGAGGAACGCAATGTCGCCACTTATCTAGAAACGTTATTGACGGAAGTGCGTGACTATCTCGAGATGGATACGGAGTTATTGATCGCCTCCTCGCTCGACTACGACAAGTCGCTGAAGTGTGAACAACTAGTACTCGAGATTTGTCATCACTTGCGTACCTCGCATTATATCAATGCGATTGGCGGGCAGGAACTTTATGACAAACAGCGTTTCGCGGAATCCGGGGTGCCGCTTGATTTTATCCAGATGGATGCGGTGGAATATGCTCAATTTGGTCATCCGTTCACACCCAACTTGTCCATCATCGATGTCTTGATGTTCAATTCGAAGACGAAAGTGCGTGAATTGCTCCACGCCTATACGCTCGTCTAATGAGGCGAGATAGATGACGCAACGATTAGGGGAAAGGGGATGAACACGTTGAACACATCATTTGAATGGACCAATCGACGTCTATTCTTCAGCCCTCAGCGAGACGCATCACTCGACTGGATGGATGCGTTCGCACAAGGACCTTGTGTGTTGGAACGCGATACCTATTTGCGGATCTACTTCAGCTGTCGACCGAAGCCGATCGATGGACGATACGTCAGTCACAGCGGGTATGTGGATGTCGCAAAAGAGGATTTCTCGATTCTTCGGGTGAGTGAACGACCGATATTGGAGCTCGGTGCGCGTGGGACGTTCGACGAGTTTGGTGTCTATCCGTTCTCGGCGATTGAGGTCGGCGATGAGGTGCATGCCTATTACGGGGGCTGGACGCGTACGGTGTCCGTTCCATTTAATGTGAATATCGGAAAAGCCATCAGTCGAGACGGTGGACGTACGTTCGAGCGCGTCGGTCCAGGACCAATCCTATCGTATACGCTAGACGAACCTTTCATCTTGAGCGGACCGAAGATTCGGCGATTCCATGACACGTGGGTATTGTTCTATATCGCAGGACGAGAGTGGATCATGGACGGCGAACGTCCGGAACCGGTGTATAAGATCCGGTTGGCCACGTCGAAGGACGGGGTCACTTGGGTGAAGGCAGGACGCGATTTGATCGAAAGCGTACTTCCAAATGAAGCGCAGGCTAGTCCAGACGTCTTTTATGAGGATGGACGCTATCATATGTTTTTCTGTTACCGCGACGCGACCGATTATCGGAAAAATCCCGAGCGGACGTATCGAATCGGATATGCCTCTTCTCCGGACTTCCTCCATTGGACGCGTGACGATGACGTGATGAAGTTCTCGCGGACAGAATCAGGATTCGATGACGAGATGGTCGCCTACCCCCATACGTTCACGTTGAACGGGAAACGATATTTACTTTACTTGGGGAATGAAGTCGGACGAGAAGGATTCGGCATCGCGGAGCGCAAGGAGGGAGCGAGATGAAGTGGAAAAAACTCGGACACATCTTCGACCCGGCGCCGTACGGATTTTTCGGGAAGTACTCCTCGTTCGCCCAGTCCCCTCAGGCGCTCGTCTTCGAGGATTTTGTGCGCATCTATTTTTCGACCCGTGAACCGGACGGTGACATGTTCAAGAGCCACGTCCGATACGTGGACATGACACGTGATTTCAACATCATCGACGTGTCCACAGATGAGATTATCCCTCTTGGAAAACGGGGGACGTTCGACGAACACGGGATCTTCCCATTTCACGTCACACGGACGCGTGATGGGCTTTATGGCTATACGAGTGGCTGGAGCCGTCGTGACTCGGTAGCTGTCGAAACGGGGATTGGACTCTCTGTCAGTCGGGACGAGGGAGCGACGTTCGAACGGCTCGGAGACGGACCGGTATTATCGGCGAGCATCGAGGAACCGTTTCTCGTCGGCGACCCCTTTGTCGTCACACGGGAACAATACTATATGTATTACATTTACGGGACGACATGGAAAGAGGGACCGGATGGCGTCCAGGAACGAACGTATAAGATTGCGCTCGCCACGTCAGAAGATGGACAGACGTTCAAGCGTCACGGAAGAATCGTTTCGGATACGATTGCGGACGAGAGTCAGGCGCTTCCGACCGTGTTCGAAGCGGACGGACGTTACCATATGATCTTCTGTTTTCGAGACACATTCGGCTTTCGGACCGACCCGTTACGCGGATATCGATTAGGTTACGCCTATTCGGAAAATCTGTTGGACTGGACACGGGATGATGCGGCGCTCGGATTCGAGCGAAGTTCCGACGGATGGGACGCCGACATGGAATGTTATCCGCACGTCTTCGAGTGGGGAGGTCGGCACTATCTTCTCTATAACGGGAACGAGTTTGGGCGACATGGATTTGGTGTCGCAATTTTGGAGGACGTATGATGACTCGCGACCAAGGGACGGTCTCTGACTATGTGGCGCATCTTGAGGCGTGTGATCACCTGTTCCCGACCAAGCTGTCGGAGCGGGTAGCGCTAGAGCCATACGCTTTGAAGCTCTACGAACGGGCGACGTCGTATGAAATTTGGAACGACGGGCGTCTCGTCGGGCTAATCGCAGCATACATGGATATGGAGATTGTCTTCATCAGCCATATTTGCGTGTTGCCGGAAGCGCCGTCCGGTAGTGGGCACGCCTTACTGGAAGCGTTATGCGAAGAAGCAATCGAGACGAACAAACAGAAGATTCACTTGCACGTCGAGGCAATGAACGAACGGGCGATTGCCTTCTACATGCGCCACGGCTTCAGTGAGCTCGACCGAATGGGTGACGTGCTTGTCATGGAGTGTGTGTTGTGAGATGAATAGATAGCGAAATCGATGAATCGGACACCTTTCTACTGAGGAAGGTGTTTTTTGTCATCCGCAATACAAGAGAAGAAATGATTTCAAAATAAAAGTTTGAATTGTCTGATAATGGATATAAGATACATAGAATCTATGCCTTTTGTCTCATACGATTGGAGGTCTTATGAGGAAACAGCATTTAACGTGTATAGCGTGTATCCTTGTTTTGTTGTTCGTCAGTCACCCGATGCACTTCTATGCAACGGAGGATTCGACGTGTGAAGTATGTGGTGCCGAAGAGCCGGGAGATGAGGAAGTCAGCCCGGATGAACCACTCGACGAAGAGGTGCCGGAGGATCCGATACTTGACTCTGAACAGGAAACCGCTGAGTCTGAACCCGCACAAGAACCGAGTTCAACTGAAACGGAGGCGGCTCCTTCGACTCCAGTTCAGGACACAGAACCGGAATCAGAAGAGGGAGCGTCCATCCTTGACCCCGTACCCGAACCACCGGAAACCGAGCAAGATCCGGTGCCTGTGGAAGGGGAGGATGAGGAGGCTTCAACAGCGGAAACGGATGGCCTTGAAACGAGTGAACCGACGGAAACGACAGACTCGATTCAAGCGAACGGATTGCTCGGAGTCTCCTTACTGTCAGAGATCAGTTTGAGCGGAACCTACAGTGACCGCGTGGAGTTGACGTTGACCGGACAAGGGGTCCTCGATTTGAATCTACTGAAAGACCGTTTCGTCATCTTTCAAATTCCGAGCGTGTTGATGCCGTATCTCGACGAATCCAGTTTGACGGGAAACTACGAGATTCCTGCCTTGATTGGCGTGAATCGGGGAACCATCGCCACGAATCAATGGGTAGTGGATGAGGCTCGGGAGCAGGTGTATTTCCGTGCGAATCAGTTGCTCAGTGTGTCCGTATTGAACCCGAAACAATATCAATTCAAACTCAGTTTTCGCTTGAATCGTTTGCCTCTAGGGACACCTCAAGCCCATACCTTTTATGGCCATATGACAAATGAATTGGTGAGGATTGACCTGCTTTCAGATGGACGAGATGAGTGGACGCTTGAAACGGAAGGTCCAATCTTTCAGTTAAACGTACCGTCTGCAATCGACTTCGGTAGCGTATCGATTCGTCCGAGTGGTCAACAGATTTACCGAGATCAAGCGATGACCGTAACCGTCTCGCACCTTCGAGCGCTCGGATACGCGTGGCGTCTCACCGCGACCGCGACCCCGTTGACGTCTTCAGGAGGACATACGTTGACGGACACCGTCTTCTTCAAGCGAGAAGATGGGACCATCGTTTCCTTAGAGCAAGGTGTGCAAGTGATTGCAGAAGGCACGATGACCGAGCAGGCGACACCGTTGACGTATGGACCGACTGACGGGATTTTTTTGAGCGTGCAATCCCAATTACCTCAACCGACAATGTATCAAACGACCATCAACTGGACACTTGTGAATGCCCCATAGAGGAGAGAACCTAAATGAGGAAAAAACGTGTACGTCTTATGTTGTTGAGCAGTGTGCTATGTTTTGGGAACATGATGACCGTTTCAGCGATGAGCGGGGAGACGGAGGCGACTATCGAGTTCACGGAACTTGGGGTGCCAGACATCTATGACCCTGCTACGGATGCACCTTTTTTAGACCAACCAGATGCGAACGATGGGTTTGTGAACACGACGGCGGCAGAACTGACCCTCGACTTTGCGCCAAATCTGTATTTTGGCACGCACACCGTTCGAGATACGATGGCACTTGAATATGTGGCGCAGCCGACAGTGAACGGGAGCAAGTTGCCGAGAAGTCTGTTGGTGCAAGTCACAGACCGGCGGACGACGTTTGGGAACTGGTCGGTCCACGTCAAGGCGGCACCGTTCGAGCGGACGACCGAATCAAACGTCGAATCCTTGCCCGGAGCTTATTTCACCTTCAATGGAGGAGCGGTGAAATCACCGATTGGCAATCCGGACAGTCCTGTGTTAAGCAGTGGTAACATTCAATTGAATACGGATAATCAATACGTCAATGTGATGTCGGCTGCGGCCAATACAGGTCAATTCACTTGGCTGGCCCACTGGACGGGAGCAGGCGCTTCGGTTAAATTACATGTCGCCAATAACATGATGCAAGTCGGTCAACATGTGTCAAAGCTGACGTGGTCGCTGACGCCGAACTTGTTGCCTCCTGTGGATTGAAGGTGATGGGATGAAACGAATTTTGATAATCGGGATCGGTATAATTTGTTGGACGTGGATGGCTACCCTCTCGTCGGTTCATGCGCAAACAGGCGAGGTCGGTTTCTCGGTTGAAATCGTCCCTCATGCCAAGCAAACCAACCCACAAGTCGGATATTTCGACTTGTTCGTCTCCCCGTCAGAACCTGTCGTGCTCGAGCTGGTGATTCACAATCATTTCGACAAACGTCAACGTTACGAGCTGAACATCGGAAATGCGTATACGAATGAATTGGGTGTGATTGTGTATGATCAATCCGAACCGGTGCGAGAGGGCGTTTCATTTACCGATTTAGTGGATGACCTGCATCAAACGATTGAAGTCGGTCCGTCTGAAGCAAAGCGGGTGAAGATTGAAACAAATGCGGTCGGTAAGGTGATTGAGGGGGTATTGCTTGGCGGGATACGCGTATCGAGGACGGAAGATTCCACTACGCCAGAACAGGTAGGTGTTCAAAATCAATATGAGTATGTGATCGGTGTGAAATTGACGACGACGACGAAACAAGTCGTGTATGAACCGAAGTGGGAGAGCGTTTCGGTCAACACGAATCACTACTATCCACATGTCGCATTTGAGATTGCGAATCAGACGAGTTCCATCAGCGGACAGGTCGATCTCGAGATGCGAGTCGAGTCTGAAGAAGGAAAGACCATGTCGCACCGGATGGAAGCGAGGATGGCGCCTTATACGAGTACGGGATTCCGCTTCCCCATCACGGAACGCCTTGCACCGGGGACGTATCAGGTGTCTGTCGAAATGAGGGAACGGGAGACGAATCGGACGTGGTCATTTACGGACTCTTTCAAGGTCACGGACGAGGAGGCGGCTCACATTCAAGAGAGGGTGGAAGAACCGGTCGTACAACAATCGGGCTTCTTGAATCGTGACATGACGTTGCCGATTGTGGGAATTTGTCTACTCCTTAGCATCGGCTATATCCTTTACTTGAGAAGACGTTTGAGAAGCGCGTAAGAGCGCTTCTTTTTTCGTCAAGAAGGAACTTTCCGGTTTGTGTAGAATAGTACAAAAAGAAAAAGCGCCTGACCGAGGTCAAACACTTTTCTTAATCTCTCGTTTCCGGTCACGTTGTACTTTCCAAATCACTGATCCAATGATGATCAAAATTGGCGCGATGACCCATGGACGGGCTTCGAGAATCGAGACGAGTTCAAAAATGGAGAGCCATCCGCTCACCATGATCAAGACTAGCAAAAAGGTTTTCAGTCCCCCCCGGACCGGAAGCCAAAAATAGACGAACAATGTCACTAAGAAAAAAGCGATTAAGCCCATGCGGTTTGTCCTTTCACCCATCATTTTGACTCATTATAGCAAAGAACATCGAAAGAGTGTTAGAAGCTTCACTTCTTGGGCGTGTTTCGGTACGCTTATAAAAGATGATTGAAGGAGGAACTGATGTGAAATTTGGAATTATTGGTTTAGGATACGTTGGATTGGCTACACTTTGTGGTTTGGCAAAAGCCGGTCATCACGTCATCGGAGTGGAAGCGGACGAAGAGAAGTTGCGTCTTCTCATGAGTGGACATCCGCCATTCCATGAACCAGGCATGGCAGAGGTGTTGCAAGAGCACGCCGATCAGACCACCTTGACAAGCCGAATCGCCGATACGGAGCAGGTCGACTATTTGATTCTTGCGGTCGGGACACCGAGCAAGTCGGATGGAAGCTGTGACTTATCTTATATCGAAGCAGTCCTGTCGGAACTGAACACGAAGCATAAAATCGTCATTCGTAGCTCGGTCCCACCTGGCACGACAGATTTACTGAACATCATGTATCCCTCTCATACGTTTGCGATCGTACCGGAATTTTTACAAGAAGGACGCGCGCTCGCAGATGTCATGAAACCACACCGTGTCGTCATCGGGTGTGAAAACCTCGAAGTCGCAGAAGAGTTGGCGGGCATCTATGGACGCCTTGGCGTTCCGCTCATCTGTACGACACCGATTAACGCAGAACTCATCAAATACGCCTCGAACGCCTTTTTGGCCACGAAAATCAGCTTCATGAACGACTTGTCACGTCTAGCCGATCAAGCTGGCGCTGACATTTCGACGATTGCGGACGGGATGGGACTCGACCCACGAATCGGTCGCTCGTTCTTGAACGCGGGCATCGGGTACGGAGGTTCGTGTTTCCCGAAAGATATGAACGCACTCCTTCACGTCGCGAGTGAGAACGAAATCGACCTACGCGTCATCCGGGCGGCGGCGAAAGTGAATGAGACGCAAATCGAGTACGTGCTCTCGAAATTGAACGTTGAACCGAACATGCGCGTGGCTATCCTTGGTTTGGCATTCAAACCGGGAACGGACGATATGCGGGATGCCCCGTCGATTCTCCTCGCCCACCATATGGTGGCCCGTAACGTGGACGTCATCGGGTATGATCCGATTGCGACGTGGGACTATCCGCAAGCGACGACCGTCGAAGAGGCGCTGAAGGGAGCCGATTATGCCATTCTCGTCACAGAATGGGACGAGATCGTGAATTTGGCACCGAATGCCTTCAGCGGCATGCGCCAGCGTCGATTGATCGATGCACGGAACGCATGGAAGTTCGCACGCGACCCAGGCGATGTGTCGTACGAAGGAATCGGACGGATGCAACGTCCGTCGAACACGCCGACTTCAAACTAAACCTGTTCAGGACCGCTCATGTAGGCGGTCCTGTTTTTGTGTGGGATGAATCTTTTGCGTGACTCATGACGTATAGAAAGAAGAGGAGGTGAGGCACATGTGGATTCTTATATTGGCTGCTGTCATCGTCATCGCACTCGGTTTCGCAGTAGACCGGCTCGGTTGGTATCACTTGATTTCTGGATACAATACGATGTCGAAAGAGAGACAGGAGCGGGTCGACATCAAAAAAGTGGCGCGGCTGATTGCCTGGATGTGTTACGGCATTGGTGCACTTTTTGTCGTCATTGCGCTCATCGAACTGTCTGGTTGGAACGTCCCGCTCGAACCGTTCTTTCTCGTCCTGATGGTCTTCATTGTCGGGATGCTCTGGCGGATGCAGCGCTATGACGGCAATATTTATGACGAATCGGGACGCTTGAGACCGGGCGGAAAGAAACGTCTCATCCCAATCATCATCGTCTCCGTCGTCTTACTTGTCGGTGTACCGGCACTCCTATTTTGGTTCAGTCAACCGACTGAGGTGACCGTGACGGATGAAGCGATCGTGATCGAAGGCAGTTATGGTCGTGAGGTCCCGTTTGATGAGGTGGAAGACGTGGCGTGGACGACGTTGCCGGAAATCGCGCGTCGGACGAACGGAGCAGACACGGGAACACGTCTGACCGGGAATTTTCGGACGGAGGCAGGGGAGGATGTCCTCCTCTTCATCGACCGTGATGTCGAGCCGGTCATTCGACTCGATTGGTCGGAAGAACCGATTTATCTGAATCTGGGCTCGGCAGAAGCGACGAGACAGTTATATGAAGACATTCGTGCACGCTGAATAAGGGACACTCAACGCGAGTGTCCCTTTGTGTTGACCCATGATTCAAATGAAGCCGCATCCAGAGCGGGTGAGAAGTAGAAGCCTTGACCGAGCTCGACCCCTTCACGAAGCATCCGTGACAGGTCGCTCGCGGTCTCGATCCCTTCGGCGAGAGCGGTCAGCTGTTGCTCGTTCGCAAAGCGAGAGACGGCGCGTAAGAAGGACGTACTTTCTTTCGCCTTACCACTCACGTACATCCGGTCAATCTTCACTTCTTGAATTGGTAGATGCCAAATCGCTTCGAATGAGGCGTATCCGGTCCCGAAGTCGTCGATTGATAGGCAATAGCCGAGGTCAGCGATGTCTTCTAATCGTTCGAGCTCGCTCGCATACGACATGATATCCGATGACTCGGTCAATTCAATCTTCAACCGATCCGGTAGCCATGGATAGACCTCGATCGAATCTCGAAGCTTCGTCACGATGGACGGGTCGACCGAATGGGCCGACAAGTTGAACGACAAGGAGATGTCTTCAAATGCAGTTCCTTGCCACGCGACGAGCTGCGCGATCGTCTGGTCGAGAATATTATGCGACAGCCATAGGATTTGATCGGACCGTTCCGCGACGCGAATGAATTCGTTCGGTGGGATGACCCCGATGTCCGGGTGTGTCCAACGCGCGAGCACCTCTGCCCCGACGACACGACCGGTTTTCAACTCGACTTGCGGTTGATAGGCGACGGTCAAGTCACCTCTGCGGATGGCGTCCGGGAGCGCTTGTTCAATCAGTGCGGCGAGCTGCATCTGGGCTAAAATTTCCGAGTCATACCAAACCGACGGGGTACGTGTCTCTTTTGCGTGTTGCAACGCCTTCATCGCCTTGAACAGACAGTCGTTGTATGCCCCTTCCGTTTCGGTCGCTCCGATTTGAATATGCACGTTTTGGCGTTTATGGTTGATCGTCACTTCCGTCGGGAACAGCTCCAACAGCTCATGCTCGTCCTCGTATGAGAAGCCTCGGACATACAGCATGAACGTGTCATCGCGGTATCGACCGAAGAGATGTTGGGCATATTTCGAAAGACGGGACTCGACGGCTCGCGCAAACTCGATCATGAGCAGGTCGGCGTACGCCGGGTCGTACCAATCGACGAGATGATGATAGTCATGAATCCGGATGAGGACGAATGCGCCGTCAATCTCTTGCTTCTCCCACTTGCGGATAAAGCCATATTCGTTATACAGATTGGTCGCCAAGTCGAACCGGACGAGACGGTCGACCTTCCGTTCCCGTTCGACCCGGTCCGTCTCATCTTCGACGATAAGGTAATACGTCAACTTTTCCTCACGCTTGAGCGGTGTCAGCTTCACGTTCAAATAACGGAGATGCTCGCCTTTTAAGTGGATGATGAACTGGGCGCTCGTCCCTTGGTCGGTCACGCCTTCGAGTGCTTGCTCGAACAGACGGCGACCCGTCTCGGTGAACAATTGGTTGATCTCATATAAGTTTCGATCACCGAAAAACTGTCTAAACATCTCGTTTCGCTCAATCAGGTTATACGAGTCATCCATGAGGGCGATGGCGAGTCCCGTCTCGGAAAAGAGAGACGACCAGCGCTCATGGTAACGCACGAGGTCTTGTGAACGATTCTCTAGTTCGTGAACGGTCGAATGGACACTCGCGGCAATCTCGCGTAACTCGTCTTCGATGCCTCGAAAGTCATGTGTCTTCGGAAACATGGCCTCGACCGGTTCGAGGCTCGGGTCGATAGCGAGTGCGCGTGCTTTGAGATGCGCCAAGTCGTGATTGTAGCGATTGCGTGTATAGTAGAGCAGGAATAGGAGTCCGAGCGATAACAGCAACGTCATCACGAATGAGGTGGTGGCCAGGACTTGATAATGCTTACTTTCTTCCCGTAGCATCGTCTCAGAATTCGAGCGGACGGAACGAAGGGCACCATAGGCATCCTCATAGACGTTCGTGGAATTGACGTAACGGGCCTCTAGAGAAGCTTCGCGATTCGCCATATTCGCAAACGATCGACCACTATCCGCCACGTCGATGATCGCTTTCGTCTGTAGCTCTGGGTTTGACGCAAGGATGGTTTGGATGAGTGTCGCCTCACCGACAATCATGTCCACGCTACTTTCAAGTTGGTCCGCATCAATCGGTTCACGGAAGAGTGCGTCACGGTTTCGCATGAGCATCGACTGCATCCGCATGATGGCATCCGTCAACTCGTATGCCGCATTCGATTGATTCGTCTGCTCGAGTGCTTGATATAGCCAGCGTCGATTGATGGAACTGATGACGTCGGTCGGGACCTCTTCAAACTGTTCGGTCTCGAGAATTTGATTCAACTCGTTTGAGAACGTCTCGAGCGTCTCGCGTTCCCGTTCGTTCACACCGTCCTCAAAGTCGTTCAATAACCGCTCATTGTATTGGAGTGCCCGTTCTTTGTAAGGCGTGGACAGGAATGACGACGTCTGATTCGACTGTTCCTCATATCGGGTCGCCGCCTCGAACAGCGTCACATACGCTTCGACGCCAGCCAGGTCTGCCGCCTGATTCAAGTTCGTAATCGTTTGGTCGATGGCTTCTTGTTTTTCATGCCAATAAAAACTCGTTCCGAGTCCGAACAACAGGACACCGATGAGACAAGCGACTGCGAGCGCCATCGTGTAGGTACGGTATGGAATTTTAGCAAAACGGGGTTGGCCCATCCGGCACCTCCTTTTTTCCTTCATCATACTTCCGAATTCGGGTCAGGCGATGAAAATCCTGCAAAACGAAAGAAAAACCCGACTTTCGTCGGGTTTTTTGGCGTGACCAAAGTCACGGTCGTTTATAACCGATTAAGCGTGACTGCCAATACGGTTCTTTACTGATTTGGTTGTATCCTAATCCAGATGAACCGGCATGGATGAACGTATCGGAATTGATCATGATACCCATGTGCGATGGCCCGGCGGTATACGTGTTCTCGAAGAAGACGAGGTCACCCGCCTGGGGAACGAACGACTTAGGCAATTGCGGTCCGAAATAAGCGCCACCCCAATAATTGGCCACGTTCGTCCGTGGGATGCTGACGCCGGATTGATTGAATACATAATAGATGAGTCCTGAACAATCGAATCCACCGTTTGCCGGACTAGACGATGCCCACACGTACGGTGTGCCAACGTAGCGTTTTGCCACGTCAATGGTTGAAAGCCGTGTCGATTGGGCGCTTTGCCCTTTGATTTCCGTGACGGCTGATTTTGCGACGAATCCTGATGCGAGGCGATAGTGGGTCGCTGTCTCTCCGATCACGTTCAATAGTTCTCCACGCAGTGTCGAACCGACCGTGCTGCTCGACTCGTTCGCCTGTGACCGAATCGATGTCGGATAGTACGTGTAATACGAGTTCGCATCGTAGGAACCTTCGACCCAAGACGGACCGTCTGTCGAACCTTTCGGGACGGTTTTCACATAAGCCGAGGCGACAAATCCGACCGTATTCCCGTAATAAATCTGAAGCCATCCCTTCGATGACTGGACGACGCGCAACGTCTGTCCGGCTTTGACACTCCCGATGATGGTCGCACTCGTCGATGCGCTCGAACGGACGTTCAGGGACGGCGTGTTGACGATGTAATCGACAGTCGCATTGCCGGCACCGGCATCGCCTTCGTTCGGAGCCGGGTCACTCGGTGTCGTGGACGTCTCTTTCAAATATCCGGCGCTCACGTATCCCGACTTCCCGTTATATGTGACATAGTACCAGCTACCAGACTGTTTCGTCGCCTTGACGACGGTGCCGTTCGGGATGGTCGTGACGAGGGCGTAACCGATGCCCGCACCTTGCCGAACGTTCAGGTTCGCGGTCGTGACGAATGATTGGTTCATGGTTTGTTCTGTACTCGGTGTCGTCGGTGTCGCCGCTCCTGATGTCGTTAAATATGTATTGGCGACATATCCTGTTTTCGACCCGTACTTCACTTTCGACCAGGATCCTTCGACAGCTAGGACGGTCACGTTCTTTCCTTTTGGAATCGTAAGCAGCACGGTCGTCTTCGTCGACTTCGACGAACGCAGATTCAAGTTGGCTTTCGTTTGAGCCGTCACCGCGCTCGGTGTGACCGTTGTCGGTTTTTCGGCACTGCTCGACGTAGATGCCTTTTGCAAATAATCGTTATGCACCCAACCGGTCTGTCCGCCATAGCTGACTTTCGTCCACGATCCAGTTGATTGGATCGGTGTGAGCGTCGTACCTTTTGGAATCGTCAAGAGGACGCGATGCCACGTTCCTCCGGCGACCCGCATGTTCAAGGCGTGTGTCGTCGTGACGCGATTCGTGCTCGTCGTGGTCAACGAGGAACCACCTGTCGTAGCAGATGAATTGCCTGTCAGCTTTAGTTTTTGACCGATGCGAATGCTATCGGACGAGAGATTATTCAACGATTTAATCGTCGCAACAGACACATCATAAGATTGACTGATCGACCATAACGTATCACCCGAACGCACCGTATGCGTGCCCGCCGCTGCCGCCTCGTCTGCGTGAGCAAGCACGCTGACCGCTGCGAGTGCCGCGAATGAATAGGTGAGACCAGACTTTGGATTCATAGCGTCACATCCTTTCAAAGAGTGAGAACGAAACAATTCAACAAGTGAAACAATACAAGTTCATTGTACGGTGCAAAGAAATAGGCAAGCAATGGGACAAAAGGTCAATTCGCGTCTCTTTCTTAAAAAGGAGGTCAATAATTTAGAGATGGGAATAAATCCCTGTTTTATCACTTGAAAAAAGGAGGAAGTATTGACTTTCTGTTGAATTTTGGAAAACGTTGAATCGGATGATTCGTGCTATCATTAGGTCAAATTAAAATAGGTGAGGTAGCAGACTGATGGTCGAGAAGAACTTTTCAAACCGAACATATCGTAAACATCAAGAGAAACTGTTCGAGCTCGTACGAATGCCGATTGTCACCGAGAAAGCGGTGCAGGACGCGATTCGATATATGTGTGAGATCGTCGCCGATATGCTGGCGGTCGATACGGTGTCGATTTGGCATTTTGACACATCGTATCAATCCATTTCATGTCAAGTCGCCTATTCTCACGAATCAGGGACACATTACCCGGAGTTGACGGTCCATCGTGCGCTCGCGCCAGACTATTTTGATGCGCTTCAGACAGATCGCATCCTAGCGTTTGAGGACGTTCGCAATCACCCGTTGGTGAAAGACCTGTATAAAGAGTATTTTGTAGAAGGCAAACGGGTGTACTCCATGTTGGATGCTCCGATCTATGCGAACAATCGTGCCAAAGGCGTGATTTGTTGCGAAACGTTTCTCCCGAGGGAATGGAACTATCTTGAGGAGTTGATTGTCAGTACGCTTGCGGACTTCATTGCCATTCTGTACTTCCGGTTGGACCGGCAGGCTGTCGATACACACATTCGTCGATTGGCGTATACCGATGAATTGACAGGTCTCTTGAAAGATGTGGGCTTTATCGAGAAAGTGGATGCCGAACGTCAGCGTCATTCGCAGCAACTCGGGGCGATGGTGTATTTGAAAGTCGACGATTTCCGGTCGGTCGAAGATGCAATCGGAATCGAGAAGTCGGATGAAATCGTTCGTGAGGCGGCCAACCGTTTGCGCCGATACGTGGACGAGTCGAAACTAAGTCGTTTGTCTCAGTCTGGGTTTGCGATCTGGTTGCCGTATGGCGATCGGATTAAATTGAACACGGTTGCGGATGAACTATGTGAAGCGCTCGTGCGAGATCCGTTCATCGTGGATGAATTGGAAGTTATTTTGACGGTGAGTGCCTTTATCGCAGTCGAACAAGAAGACCTCACGACCCTTCAATTGATTCACCGTACCCGAATTGCGGCGAGTGAACGTGGGCAACAGCGGGCAGCCATCGTCTTTTATGAAGAGGAGATGGGGACGAAGGCGGCGAACCGATTGATCTTGGAGATGAATTTGCGGAGTGGCTTGGCAGGGAATGAATTCTTGCTGTACTATCAGCCGAAAATCGATGCGCTCACGGGATCGTTAAAAGGGTTCGAAGGGTTAATGCGTTGGAATCACCCGGAGCGCGGTCTCGTACCACCGCTCGATTTCATCCCGCTCGCCGAATCGACAGGCGTCATCATCGATTTGGAGGAATGGGCGTTTGTGACGGCTTGTCGTCAGCTTAAACGCTGGCATGAACGGGGAGAGCGCTATGAGCTCGCCCTCAACTTATCGGCACGTCACTTCTTATCCGAAGGGGTCGTCGAAAAGTTTGCCCAAATCGCACGGGAAGAAGGGGTCTGTACGAGTTATTTGACCTTGGAGATCACGGAGAGCGTGGGGATGGAGAATCAGCAACACGTCATCGATCGTTTTGTTGCATTCCGAGAAGAAGGTTTTTCCATCTCGATTGACGACTTCGGGACAGGGTTCTCGGCGTTCGTCTACTTGAAGCACTATCCGATTCATGAGATCAAAATCGATCGCCAGTTCATTCAAGTGACCGAGAATGACCCGACTGGGAACGTCATCGTCGAATCGATTGTCGACTTAGCACGTGGGTTGAATTTAAAGACGGTGTGTGAAGGGGTCGAGACAATCGAACAGTGGAATGCATTGCGCGAACTCGGCTGTGACGAGATGCAGGGGTATTATTTCTCTAGACCGTTACCGCTTGAAGAACTGGAAACATGGATTGCTGACTATACGACACAGACAAGGGACGCTTGAGCGTCCCTCAGCTTGTTGACTAACATGAATCATATCGCTCGCCTGTCCGGCGCCCACGCTTTCCGCAGGCAATCCCGGAGCCGCATCGCGACCTAGGTCGCTGCTGGGTCTCCGTCGGATTGCTTTCCTGTCGGAGTCGGGGCGCCGTCGGGCGAGCAACGCAAACGGTCGTCATCTGACGGCCGTTTGTCTTTTTCTGAGGCCTCGATGGCCGAAGAAAAAGCCCGTTGCATACTTCGAATCGCTCCAAAAGGGGAAAGGGAAGGTAAACGCCGAGCCCGCCCGTCATCAAAAGGAGGAACCCGATATGTACCGCGCCCATCCCGAGAAACGACACGAAGCGATCCAAACGGAGACCACGTTGGACCAGCTGGTCCCGCAGGATCACCTCGTCCGAAAACTCGACCGTCACATCGACTTCTCGATCGTCCACCGCCTCTGCGCCCCGCTCTATTCGAACACCGGGACGCCCGGCATCGATCCCGAGATCATCATCAAGATCATCCTACTCGGCCCCCTGTTCAACATCCGTTCCGTGCGCCAGACCGTGAGGGAGGTTCAGACGAACCTCGCCTATCGCTGGTTCCTCGGTCTCGGCATCGATGAGAAGGTTCCCGACCATTCGACGATCAGCCAGGCCTACCGGCGACGCTTCCAGGGGAACGACGTGTTCCAACAAATCTTCGAGGACATCGTCCGACAGGCGGAATCTCACGGTCTCGTCTCCGGGCGCATCCTGATCACGGACTCCACGCACATCCGGGCGAACGCGAACAAGAAGAAATTCGACAAGGTCGAGGTCGGACGGGTCGTCGGTGCGATCGAGGACGAGCTTCTCACCCGCGTGAACGAGGAACGGGCCGAACGCGGAAAAAAGAACTGAAACCGGCATCTGAGAAGAGGGAGCGCCGGCTCGTCAAGGTGAGCCGGACCGACCCGGATGCGGGATACATGTATCGTGACCAGAAGCCGGAAGGCTTTTTCTGGCTGGCGCATCGGACGGTCGACGCCAAGCACAATTTCATCGTCGATGTACACGTCACACCTGGGAACGTCTCGGACAGCACTATAAATGATACTTTTAATGTGTCCTAAAGTGATGGGATAAGAATGTACAATTTTGTCTCCTTCTCGCATACTTGTTCACGAGGTGAAC